>JACMKK010000250.1 GCA_014380115.1 Luteimonas sp.
ACGCTGGTCGGCCGGCGCTGGTCCGACGGCCTGCACCAGGCGGTCGAGGCCAAGGAAGGCGTGCCGGTGCAGCGCGAGAACCAGACGCTGGCGTCGATCACGTTCCAGAACCTGTTCCGCATGTACGGCAAGTTGTCCGGCATGACCGGCACGGCCGACACCGAGGCCTATGAGTTCCAGAGCATCTACGGCCTGGAAGTGATCGTGATCCCGACCAACCAGCCGATGGTGCGCAAGGACTCTTCCGACCAGGTGTTCCTCAACCGCGCCGGCAAGTTCCGCGCGGTCTCGGCCGAGATCAAGGATTGCTACGCACGCGGACAGCCGGCGCTGGTCGGCACCACCTCGATCGAAGTCTCCGAGATGCTGTCCGAGCAGCTCAAGGCCGAAGGCATCCCGCACGAAGTGCTCAACGCCAAGCAGCACGAGCGCGAAGCGCAGATCGTGGCGCAGGCCGGCCGTCCCAAGGCCGTCACCATCGCCACCAACATGGCTGGCCGCGGCACCGACATCGTGCTCGGCGGTTCGCTGGAAGTGGAACTGGCCGAACTCGGCGAGGACGCCAACGAGGTCGACAAGCTGCGCCTGCGCCGCGACTGGCAGCGCCGCCACGACGAGGTCAAGGCCGCAGGCGGCCTGCACATCGTCGGCACCGAACGCCACGAATCGCGCCGCATCGACAACCAGCTGCGCGGCCGCTCCGGTCGTCAGGGCGACCCGGGCTCGTCGCGCTTCTTCCTGTCGCTCGAAGACAACCTGATGCGCATCTTCGCCGCCGACTGGGTGCAGCGCGTGATGGCGCGCATGGGCCTGAAGGAAGACGACATCATCGAAAGCCCGCTGGTGACCAAGCAGATCGCCAACGCGCAGCGCAAGGTCGAGGCGCACAACTTCGACATCCGCAAGAACCTGCTCGACTTCGACGACGTCAACAACGACCAGCGCAAGGTGATCTACCGCCAGCGCGACGAACTGCTTGAAGCCGAGGACGTGCACGAGAACGTGCAGGGCATCCGCGACGACGTGGTCGCCGATATCGTCGAGCGCTTCGTGCCGCCGAACTCGATCGACGAGCAATGGGACCTGCCGGGCCTGGAGGCGACGCTCGCCGAGGACTTCGGTCAGCAGCTGGCGCTGGTGAAGATGGCGCAGGAGCAGTCCGAACTCGACGCCGAAGGCATCGCGCGCCATGTCCAGGACACGCTCGATCGTGTCTTCGCCGACAAGGAAGCGCAGGTCGGGCCCGAGACGATGCGCATGCTCGAGAAGCACATCATGCTCAACGTGCTCGACCAGAACTGGAAGGAGCACCTCGCGCGCATGGACTATCTGCGCCAGGGCATCCACCTGCGCGGCTACGCGCAGAAGCAGCCGAAGCAGGAATACAAGAAGGAAGCGTTCGAGCTGTTCAGCGAGATGCTGGAGAAGGTGAAGCGCGAAGTCGTGACCCTGCTGGCGCGCGTGCGCATCCGCAACGAAGAGGAAGTCGCGGCGATGGAGGCCGAGGAACGCCGCCAGGTCGAGGCGAAGATGCGCCAGGCGCAATTCCAGCACGCCGATGCCGGCGGCTACGGCGCCGACGAAGAGGCCGCGGATGTCGGCGTGCAGGTGGCGCAAGCCGCAGCGATGCCCAAGGTCGGTCGCAACGATCCTTGTCCCTGCGGCTCGGGCAAGAAGTACAAGCATTGCCATGGACAGTTGCTGTAGCGCAGTCGTTCTTCCTTCTCCCCGCGCAGCGGGGAGAAGGTGCCGAAGGCGGATGAGGGGCGAGCGGAGCGGGATGTTCGAATGACTTGCGTCCGATCCATACCGCGAACACGCACCCCTCACCCGGCGCTACACACCACCCTCTCCCCGCCGCGCGGGGCGAGGGCAGCTCCATGAACCAACGTGTCTAGTTCCCCACCCGTCGAAGTCGTCGCCGGCGTCATCTGCGACGCCCGCGACCGCATCCTGCTGGCGCGCCGAACCGAAGGGCGCGACCTCGCCGGGCTGTGGGAATTCCCCGGCGGCAAGCGCGAACCGGGTGAGTCGCCGGAAGCGGCGCTCGCGCGTGAACTGCACGAAGAACTCGGCATCGAGGCCAACGTCGGCGCGCCACTGATCGCCGTGCCGCAGGCCTATCCGCACAAGCGCCTGCGGCTGGATGTGCGCCGGATCACGTCCTACCGCGGCACGCCCAAGGGGCTCGACGGCCAGGCGCTTGCCTGGGTGCCGCCGGACAAGCTCGCCAGCTATGCGATGCCGCCTGCCGATCGCCCGGTGGTCGCCGCACTGCGCCAGCCCGACCGCTATCTGATCACGCCCGCGCCCGGCGACGACGACGACGCGTGGCTGACGGGGCTCGATCGCGCGCTCGATGCCGGCATCGTCCGCCTGCAGTTGCGCCTGCACGGTGTCGATCGCGAACGTCGCCATAGGCTGGTCGCCGCTGCAGTGCTGCGCGGCGAAGCGGCCCATGCCGAGATCATCGTCAACGGCGATCTCGCCCTCGCGCGCGAATTCGGCATCGGCCTGCACCTGCCCGCTGCGCAACTGCGTGAGCACGACGCGCGCCCGGTGGGCAACAAGGTCGCGCTGTCGGCCTCGTGCCATGACGAGGCCGAACTGCTGTCCGCCGAGCGCCTGGGCTGCGATTTCGCGGTACTCGGGCCGGTACGCGCCACGCCCACGCATCCGCAGGCCAGCGGCATCGGCTGGACGAGCTTTTCACGCTTGCGCGAAGCGACATCGCTGCCGCTCTACGCGATCGGCGGCATGGCGCCTGCCGATATCGGCGAAGCGCGCCGCCACGGCGCACAGGGCATCGCCGCCATCCGCAGTCTGTGGCCGCTACCGATCGGCTGACGCGGCCAGGCGGAGGTAGAGCGCGTGCAGGGCGTCGGCGTGCACGGCCAGCGCTTCGAGGCTGGCGTCGTTGACGACGACGTCGTCGGCAATCGCCAGTCGCTGCTGCCGCGTTGCCTGTGCATCGATCATGCGGTCGGCGAGTGCGGCATCGATGCCGTCGCGGCGCAGCAATCGCTTGCGTTGCAACTCGACCGGCACGTCGACGACGAGGATGCGATCCAGCCACGGATACGCGTCACGGCCGCCACCTTCGGCCAGCAGCGGAATCGCGGCGATCGCATAGGCTCCGGCAGCGGCCGCGCACGCAGCCTGCAACAGGGCGCGCACCCGTGGATGCACGATCGCTTCCAGGCGCCTGCGTGCGTCGGCATCGGCGAACACGAGACGCCGCATCGCGGCGCGATCCAGGTTTCCCGATTCGTCCAGCACGCCTGCACCGAATGCCGTGACGACCTCCGCCAACCCTTTCGAGCCCGCCGCCACGGCTTCGCGCGCAGCAAGATCCGCATCGGCCACGACCACGCCAAGGCGCTCGAAGCAGCTCGCGACCGAAGTCTTGCCCGAGGCCACGCCGCCAGTCAGTGCAATCACGTAGGGGGTGCTCATGCCTGCCTTGTACCGCATGGTGCCGGTGCGCGGGAAGTCAACCAGGTCGGCTGCGCC
>JACMKK010000251.1 GCA_014380115.1 Luteimonas sp.
ATGTCTGGCACAAGAACAATTGCATCAACTGCCACACGTTGTTTGGGGAAGGCGCCTACTACGCGCCGGATCTGACCAAGATCGCGCAGCAGCGGGGCGCGCAATACCTTCAGGCGTACATGCGCGACCCATCGAAGTTCTACAACGAACAGCGCCACCGCCGGCTCATGCCGAAGCAGGACATGACCGACGCCGAGATTGCCGACCTCGTCGCGTTCCTCGACTGGGTGAGCAAGGTGGACAACCAGGGGTGGCCGCCGCGGCCCATCCTGGTGACCGGCGCAAGCATTGCCGCAACGGGCACGCTGCCCCCCGATCAAGCCGCAGCAGTTGCCAAGTCTGCGCTGCCGCCCGGCACGAAATCCGGTCCTGCCGACAAGGACCCGGCGGCGCTGGGAGAAGTCGTGTTCCGGACCGCAACGCCGGCGTGCAATGCCTGCCATTCCCTCACAGCGGGCGCCAACATGGCGGGGCCCACGCTCGCCGGCGCGGCGACGCGAGCGCAGCAGATCGTCACGTCGCCGGATTACAAGGGCAAGGCCAAGGATGTCGAGGGCTACCTAAGCGAGGCGATCACGCACCCCAGCGCGCACATTGTTCCCGGCGCCATGTACTCGGCGAATGGCGTGTCCTTCATGCCGAACACGTACGGCAAGGACCTGACACCCGAACAGGTCGCGCAATTGGCGGCGTACCTGGCGACCTTTAAATAGTGGAAGACTGATTCCTGCGGGCCGGAGAAAGCGTCGACCCGGTCGCAGTAATTTTTGAAGGAGTGTCGCATGCGTTACAGGTCTCAATCGGTTGCCTATTGGTACTTCGCCGTCGCGATGGTGCTGTTCGGCCTGCAACTGGTGTTCGGGCTGCTCTCGGCCGCAAAATATCTGGGACCCGACCCGCTGCTGTACCTCCTTCCGTTCGACGTGACCAAGGTCATCCATACCAACCTGCTGATCGTATGGGTGCTGACGGGCTTCATGGGGGCGACGTACTGGATGGTGCCGGACGAATCGCGCACCGAGCTCCATAGCGTCAAGCTCGCCTACATCCAGCTCATCCTGTGGACCTTGATGGGCGTGACCGCCATCGTCGGCTACCTGTTCCGGTATGGCACCGGCAACAAGCTGCTCGAACAGCCGTTGCCGCACAAGATCGTGATCGTCATCTGCATGCTGCTGTTCCTCTACAACATCGGCATGACGATCTGGAAGTCGCGGCGCTTCACCACGACCGAGGGCGTGCTGGTGCTGGGCCTCGGCCTCGCAGCACTGCTGTACCTGCCCGCGCTGCTGGAATACGAAAATTACACTGTCTCCATCTTCTACCGCTGGTGGACGATTCACCTGTGGGTGGAAGGCGTGTGGGAAATGATCCAGGGCGGTTTTCTCGCGTATCTGCTGATTCGGCTGTCCGGCGCCGACCGCGAGGTCATGGAGAAATGGCTGTACGTAATTGTCGGCCTCGTCTTCATCGCCGGCATACTCGGCACCGCGCACCACTATTACTGGGTCGGTGTGCCGACCTATTGGCTGCCGATCGGCGGCATCTTCAGCGCCCTCGAGCCCGTGGCGCTGATCGGCATGGCAATCTATGCCTACTCCGCGATGCGCCGGTCCGGCCTTGCGCACCCGAATACGCTGGCGCTGCACTGGACGATCGGCAGCGCCGTGTTCACCTTGTTCGGCGCCGGACTGCTTGGGCTGGCGCACACGTTTCCGGACGTCAACAAGTGGACGCACGGCACGCTGATCACGGCGATGCATGGGCACGCCGCGTTCTACGGCGCCTATGCGATGATCGTGCTGGCGATGATCACTTTCGCGTTGCCGGCAATGACACCGGGACGCTCGGAACGCGGCAGCAGCATCGGCTACTGGTCGTTCTGGATGCAGTTGGGCGGCATGTTCGGCATGACGCTGTCGTTCGCGACCGCCGGCATTGCGCAGGTCTATCTGGAGCGCATTCTCGGGATGGGGTACCTCGACGCGCAACTGAAGATTCAGGTGCACTTCCTGATGCTGGTGGCGACCGGGTCGCTGTTCTCGGTCGGCGTGGGCTTGTTCATCTACGACTTCTTCCGTTACGCGCCTCGCTTCGAGGTAAGCGACGAGAAGGAGGCGGCGCTGCGGCCGGGTTTCGCGAGCCCGGCGCCAGTGTAGTGATCACGCCGCCCTCCAGAGGAGATTTGCGCGCCGTCGATGGCGAGGTCTATAATTTGCTGCACTCGCGGGTCAACGTCGGTGATGAGATCGTGCTCTCGGCCGCGTTCGGGGACGTGGTCCTGGAATACACGGATCGTCCGGTCGTCTTGGCCAGTGCCGGTATTGGCATCACACCCATGGCAGGCATGCTCTCCCATCTCGTGAAGTCCGGTTCGACACGCAAGGTTAGGCTGCTGCACGCCGGCAACTCGGCCGATTCTTTTTTGCCACGCGTCAACAGGTTGAGGACGATCTTGCGAAGCTGCCTGACGCTTCGATCACCACGTGGTTCGTTGAACCTTGACAACAGGGAGATATCTTGAAACGTCCTTACTCAACACAGGCCGCAATGGAAAACACCGGCTCGCGGCGCCGTCTGGCGGCGTCTGCCGCGCTCACCGGGGCGCTCGTGCTGTCGCTCGCGGCATGCCGCAGCGGTGCACTCGGCGACAGCGTTGCGCC
>JACMKK010000252.1 GCA_014380115.1 Luteimonas sp.
GAACATCTCTCTCCCCGACGCGCTTAAGGCGTTCGTCGACGACCAGGTCAGTGGCCGTGGATTCGGTACGAGCAGCGAGTACGTTCGGGAGTTGATTCGGAAGGACCAAGAGCGCCTTCAGTTGCGCGGGTTGCTGCTCGAGGGCGCGAGTTCAAATGCGGATGCGCCGGCCGACGCTGCGTACTTCACCGGACTGCGCAACAGGATTCGCAGCGTGCGACCCACTTGAAGGCCTTGAAGGCCATCGTGCCCCGGGCCCTCGCGAACAGGGACATCGACGAAGCGATCGACCATTACCTGGTGGAAGCATCGGAAAAGGTTGCATTGGGATTCGTTGACGAGTTGGAGAAGGCATACGGCCACCTCGCCCGCCAACCAGCGTCGGGATCGCCTCGTTACGCTCATCAGCTCGGGATCGCCGATCTGCGCTTCTGGTCTCTACGACGCTACCCGTACCTTGTTTTCTATGTCGAGCGCGACGAGTACATCGACGTCTGGCGTGTGCTTCACGAGCAGCGTGATATTCCGGCGTGGATGAACGAGGTGTGAAGTCCAAGCCCCTGTGGTCTGACGTGCGACGACGACTAGTACGTCTTGAAAGTGCGCCACTCACCACATCGGTTCCTTAGTCGCAACCGGCGCAGGTACCGACCCACCGGAGTGGTCGGCCCGACGACCAGACGCGGGGTCGGCCGGCGCAACCGGGCGCTCGCCGAACCGGGTCGGCGGACCGGTCAAAGGTGAATTCGGGAGGGGGCATGGAGGCTTCGCATGGAGTTACTCCTTGAGCGAACTGGAAAAGAGGGCGGTTACAGGCATCGGGTTTCGCGCCGCTCATGCAGTCCGAGGGGCTGGCCAAACCTCACCCGGGAGGGACACTCGAGGCGGATCAGCGGTGTCTATCGCTGAGACGGGATCGCTCGGAAACTCGGAAACGATCGTGCCCAGAGGCTAGAGCCTTCGACATCCCACTTCGGCAAGACGCCGACCTCCCTCTTCCGCACGAGGCGCAAACCCGCGACGCGTGTACCCTGCGGCCATGACCACTCGAAGAGCCCTGCTCGCCAGCGTCATTGCCGGCAGCGCCGTTCTCAGACACGGTGCGATTGCGGCCGCTCGTGGTGATGAGCTCACATTCACCGAGTTCCCGCCGCTAGACGGAGCCACGGCCTGGCTCGGCTCGCCACCGCTGACCACGACGGGGCTGCGGGGTAAGGTGGTCCTAGTCCAGTTCTGGACCTATTCCTGCATCAACTGGCTGCGCTCGCTTCCCTACGTCCGCGCCTGGGCGGAGAACTATTGGCGCCAGGGCCTTGTCGTGATCGGGATTCACACGCCCGAGTTCGAGTTCGAGAAAAGCGCCGACAATGTCCTCCGGGCGGTAAAGGAGATGGCGGTCCCGTATCCCGTTGCGCTCGACAGCGAGGCCGCCATCTGGCGCGCCTTCGACAACCACTACTGGCCGGCGCTCTACCTCATCGACCCACGAGGGCAGGTGCGCCATCACCACTTCGGTGAAGGCGACTACGAACAGACCGAGGGAGTCATTCGGCAACTGTTGTTCGAGTCTGGACTTGCCGGCATCGCGACGGGGCGAGTCAGCGTCGTAGCCCGGGGAGCGGAAGCGGCCGCCGACTGGGAGAACCTCAAGTCGCCCGAGAACTATCTCGGTCACATGCGAACCGAGAACTTCGCGTCACCGGGCGGCATGGCCAGAGACAAACCCCGGGTCTACAGCGCGCCACCGCGCCTCGGGATCAACCAGTGGGCATTGATCGGCGAATGGACACTGCAAGCGCAGTTCGCCGCGCCGAATCGACCGACGGGCCGGATCGCATGTCGCTTCCAGGCTCGGGACCTTCATCTCGTCATGGGCCCGGCACCTGGCGAGCGACCGGTCCGGTTTCGGGTTCGCATCGACGGGCAAGCACCCGGTGCAGACCACGGTCTCGACGTTGATCCACAGGGCGAGGGCACCGCGACATGGCTGCGCCTGTATCAGCTGGTGCGGCAGAACCGGCCCGGCGAAGACCGACTATTCGAGATCGAGTTCCTCGACTCCGGCGTGCGAGCCTTTTCATTCACTTTCGGGTAGGTCGAGCGAACAGCCCGACCCGGACCTGATGCCCGCGGCTGGCTGTCCGCACGGACGACTCTGCGAACCTTCAGGCGTCGAAGACGTTAGCAAGAGCGCTGGCTGGAAAATTCGGATGCGAATCCGGCACGAAGAACGCTGAAGGTGAAGGTCGCCGCTGTGAGTTCATGCGTCGCAAATCAGCGGACGGTCGACTTGCGCCAGACAGGTGCTGCCGGCCGATGCGCTACCGAGGCACCACGACGCTCCTGCCCCTCCGCCTGCACTGAAGGACAGACCGGCATCGGCCAAAGGCTGGATGCGGTGCCTGCACCGCCGCCGAAGAATCATGGCTCAAGGACTTCATCCGCCGTCACCCATGCAAGTCGACCATCACAGCCAGCCGGAGCGATCACCGGTGATTCAATCCTTCGGCGCGCTGATACCGGTGCGACTCGGACTGGCGGAGGATGCGCGCCATCGGAGCGTTGCCGCCTTGAATCGGCTGCTGGCGCACACGATGCTTTGATGCCGCCGAGTTCCCGATGGCCACCGTGGCGACGCTGAGCCTCCGCATCGATGGCAGCCTGTGGGTCGGCAAAAGCGGCGGGCTGTGTCTCTGGAGTCCTGCCCGTTCGCGGCCGACAAGCTGCCTGTTGCAAGACCGCCTGTAGTTGTCGGCCGGCCTCATCGGCGTTTCGGCGCTGCAACGGGCCGCGACGGAACCTTATGGGTAGGCATCACCGGGGCCGGGCCGGGGTTAGGTCTGGGACAGGTGGTGGACGGCGATTGGAAGCCGTTCTCCACTGCGGAGCTGGACGGGAGCAGCCGTCCGGTGACGGCCTTGCTCGAAGACCGCGACGGCGCGCTGTGGGCCGGAACGACCGATCGCGGGCTGTACCGGATTCATCGCGGGCAGGTACGGCTGTCGAGCTTGCGCCTGCGTATCCGGGACGACGGCAGCGGCATGGACATCACGTCCCCCAAGGGCGGGTCACGGCCCGGCCACTGGGGCTTGCAGGGCATGGGTGAACGTGCAACCGAAATCGGTGCCGCCTCGATCTCTGGAGCAGCCCGGGGGCGGCAACGAGATCGAACTCATCGTTCCCGCGGCTGCCGCCTATGCCGTACGGTCGCGCCAGTTCCCTTGGCTCAGAGCGCGGTTCGCGGCGGTTCGCAGCCGGCCTTAGCGGCGCCTAATCTGGCGCGGCGTCGTCCTGCCGGAGACATAGATGGCGCCTGCGCCATTGGCCGATGCGAACGTGTGCCGCGATGCGGAGAATCGATTCCTTCATGACGCTCTGCCGAGGGACTTCGTCCAGGTTTGGCCAAGTCGATTGGTCGCGTACCAACATTGGAATCGTTGAACAGACAAACAGGAGAGCATCATGTCGCATGCGTTCGCCAACATCGCGTTCACAACTTCCGTCAAGGCTGCGCAGCAGCGAGACGGCAGCCGCGCAGGCTATGCGCGCCACTTCGAAGACGGCGGCGAGCTTCGAAACGATCGTCTCGGCGCTACCGAGGCGGAATTCGTTGCCGCGCAGCGCAGCTTCTATATGGCGACGGTGTCGGAAACCGGCTGGCCATATGTCCAGCACCGAGGCGGACCGCCTGGTTTCTTGAAAGGTTGGGACGACCGGACGCTGGCCTTCGCCGACTATTCGGGGAACCGACAGATGATCAGCGTGGGCAACGTCGCGGTGAACGATCGAGTCGCGCTGATACTGGTCGATTACGCGCACGGAACACGACTCAAGATCCTCGGCCACCTGCGAGTCGACGACTTTGTCGCCGCAGACCCGAGGCATTCGCAGTTGCTGAGCGCCGGGTACAAAGCACGCCCCCAGCGCGTAATGCAGCTCCAAGTGGTCGGCTTCGACTGGAACTGTCCGCAGCATATTCCGGTTCGCTACGAAGCCGAGGACGTCGAACGCAGCATCGCTGAGCGCGACCGCCGGATTGCGGAGTTGGAGCAGCGACTTGCTCAGGCTTCTTGACGCAAAAGACGGGCAGGCAAATCGCGAGACCACCGCTTTCTCATACATCAAACGTAGCAACTCGGAGGAGCCCGTGTCTCCGACCGCCCGCAACGACGCCATGCACATCGTAACGGTCCATCACCATCTCAGTGATTGGCCAAACCTCCATGCTGTTCCAGAAGCCGTAGAAGGTCTCTTCCAGACTCGGCACGACTTGACCGATGACAGGTGCGTCCATGTCGATAAAGTTTTGGGAGCCACTTAACAAAAAATACTCATCGGCGATGTTCCGCCCACCGATCACGGCCATCACGCCGTCAGCAAGAAACAGTTTGTTGTGCCTCCTGCGATTCAGACGCGCCACGTCATGTGGAGAGGCGAGGAAGCAGGAGAGAATGCTGCTACGACCGCAGCAAAACGGGTTGTAGAGCCTCACCTCGACGTTCTCGACAGTGCTAGCAAAAGCTGCTCAATTCGGCTTGTGTGCAGGTCATCGACCAGAACTCGCACCTTGACGCCCCGCGCAGCCGCATCCCGCAATGCGCGCAGCAACAGCCGTCCGGCACCATCGTCTTCGAACTGGTAATACTGCACAACGAGCGAAGCGGTGGCCCGCTTCGCAAGCTCCAAGCGTGTATCCAGTGAGTAGGTTCCCAGCGGCATGAGTCGGAACCTCGAATGCTCACCCGGCGGCAATGAAGCCGCGACGATCTTGGCCATTGGCCCCGACGCATCGCTAGCCACCGCAGTCGCGATTTGGCGTTCGAGTGGTTGCGGAAGGGAGCCGCAAGCATAAGTTGCAAAGACTGACGCAGCTAACGCTGCCACCCGAAGCACATTCCAGAGGAGCGTCCGAAGTACTACGGTGCTCGAGAGCACCTCCGAAACGGAACGCGCAACCATTGCAGCCCTCGCTTTCTTCGAGGGGCGGTTGATTTGCTCGACCGTTCTCAATGTCGGACTCTGTATATAGCCCCGAAGTCTGCGCCGGCCAAGCGCGGAAGAACTGGCGCGTTAGAGCTTTCAGCACCCAACGCGCTGCTCACGATCGCTGTTTCCTTGGTATGGCTAGACTCAAAACAGAGCCGTGCTCAAATTCCGACTTGTCGAGAGGCGCATCTGCTCATGTCGAGATCACAGAGGTCACTTTCGCAAGGGCGCTTCTGTACCTTCGCCTGCGGGTGTCAGTTGCTTAGCTTTCGCAGCGGCGAGCGTTTCAGCTTTACGTTCCTGTCTTGTCTTGGTCGACTTGCTTGACAGCACAGCACGGTCAACCTTCGAGCTTCCGGTCTCGCCAGCGGGGATAAGTTCACCAGTCCTCGCAGCTTGGCGTGTCTCTGTCTTCCGCTCCGCGCGTGTCCTGCTGGATGAACTTGCGGGCAACGCTTTTGGGTAAGCGCCCTCGCCTGCGGGTGTAAGTTGGCCTTGCGCTGCGGCAGATTTCGTTTCCGCCTTTACTTGCGCTCTTGAAGCGGGCACATCTTGCGCCGCCACATTCGTTGCTACTCCCAGCAGCAAATGGCCAATAAACAGCATGCGAAACGAGGGATGTTCGGGTCGGTTCATCTTTTCACTCCTTGGGCGGTATGTAGTGGTTGTCGGCTCACCACCCCCGTTGCCAGACAGAGGTAGTCTTCGCCGCATCCATCAGCTTTAGAAGACCCGACAGGGTTAGCCACGTGTGCTACCAGTGGCCGATCACGAGCCACACATCCGGTATCAGCGTGTACGGTTTCGGTGTTGACGGGGCATAAGCAGTGCATGCCGTTGCAGTATCTTTGCGACCACGACACCTAAAACGAGAGGCAGGCCGGAGCCGGACTTGGTGTTCACGGATGACGCGCGATTGCACTACCCGACATCCACTGGTTCGCTCATTGCCTGGTCGTCGAATGCTCGAGCTAGCATTGTCTTGAGTAGCGCTGAGCTCAAGGCGAGTCCGAGTAAATGCTAGGCCAACAGGCAGGGCCGTACAGTCAAGGCCGCCGACGCGTTGCCGACCGACGCCGATAAACTGGCTCGCATTGCCTTACCGTCGCCCGGCAGCGTGACTTCTGGCCAGCCCGCGCTCTGGCAGTCCCGCGCGAAGATCCAGCGCACCAGGCAGCCTGTAAGCCGGTTGTTGTGCGATCGGCTGTTGCGGCGCGCCAGCCAGCGCTGGAGCAGAGATCGCGCGAAGGTCTTCTCGTCCGCCGGCCACCCGAGCGTCGCGCCGTGCATCGTGCTGCATGTGTTTCCGGCGTACAAGCTACCGGAGGTCGCCGCAGCCCTACTTCGGCCGCGGTGAATTGCAATTGCGCTCGCGGCTCATCGACACGCATTCGGCCCGGTTCAATCACTCTCGGTCCAGAATGCGACGCACCAAGCTGCGTATCTCTTGTGGCACCTCCAGGGCTGGACCTCGATCGCGCGCACGCTCTTCGCAGCTCGCCAGCACGCGCCGCAGGGTCGAAGCGTCGGGACGCAGTGGACCGGCGAAGTAGACGCGCTCAGCATCAAAGACCAAGAGGGTCGGAAACCGCTCCACGTCGCAGTTCCCGATCAGGTCGGACTCGTTCTCGATGTCGATCCACTGCGCGCTACCGTCCGACCCGCCCTCTGCAGTGAACACCGCTCATAGGCTCCGCAGACGTTACACCAGCCCGCGCAGAGGCACACCACCTGCAGCCTCTGACCTTGGTCAACGTGCATGAAACACCTGCAAGGCGCTGACCGCCGGCGCGTCGTTTCCCCACGAACCGCGCACGAAGGTCAGCAGGTCGGCCAGGGCAGCATCGTCGATGTCGTTCGGCGGCATTCCGAATGGACGAGGGTGCGCCAACGTCGCCGGCGCGAACCCGCCATGCCGTACCGCGTGCACGAGGTTGACGGGCTCGACCTGCAGCACCGAAGGGTTGCCAGCCAGCGGCGGATAGACCCCGGGCACACCCTCGCCTCGGGTGCCGTGGCAATCGGCGCAGCGATTCGCGTAGAGGCCCTGGCCACGATCGGGCAAGGTAGCACCCGCCGGCGCCGTGGGTCGTGCGGGCGCGGGTGGCAGCGATTGCAGGTACACGGCCAATGCGTTCAAGTCGGCGTCGCTCCAGTGCTGCGTCCCCCACACCACAACCTCAGCCATCGGTCCCATCGCCGTTCCGTGAGCGGATTGACCGGTCTTGAGCAGTGCAACCACCGATTCGACCTCGCGCGGGTGAATATACAACGCGGGTGCCCACCAGCGCTCGCCGGCCATCAGGCCGCCGCTGGGTACATCGCCCGGCCCGCCGAAGCGGTCGCGGGGCGCATGGCAGGCGGCGCAATGGCCTAGACCTTGCGCGAGGTACGCGCCGCGGTTCCAATCCGCCGATCGCGCGGGTTCGGGCTCGAATGCACCGCGCTCGAAGTAGATCGCGCGCCAAGCTTCGAGCGCCAGCGGCGTGTTGTACGGAAACGCGAGCTCGTGCTCGCGCCGTGGCCGTGACGCCGGTGGCACGCTGCGCAGATACGCCCATAGCGCATCGCTGTCGCCACGCGTGACCTTGGTGAACTCGGTGTACGGAAACGCGGGCACGAGCGCGCGGCCGTCGCGACCGCGGCCCTCGTGCATAGCGCGCCAGAAATCGTCGGCACTCCAGCGCCCCAGGCCGGTGGCATCGTCGGGCGTCAAGTTGCCGGCATAGACGATGCCGAAGGGTGTGGCGATGCCGCGCCCACCGGCAAAGGTTGCCCCGCCGCTCGTGGTGTGGCAGCCGGCGCAGCTGCCGAGCTTGGCGAGGTAAGCGCCGCGCGCGATCGTCGCGGCGTCCTGCGGCGCAACCGAAGGCGCGGCCAAGCGGCGGTCGTCTGCGACCCAGCGCCACCATCCACCGGCTGCGATCAGCACGCCGGCCAGGAGCAGGAGCAGGATCAGGGGTAACCACGCACTCCAGTGCTTTGGGCGGGTGATCTTCATGGCGCAGACATCCCACCGCACGCCACCGGCGGTGGCGTGGTCAAAGCAGCCGACGGTGGAGCCGGGGGTTGCGCGGCGAGCCAATCGGCCAGCGTCGTGATGTCCTCGGGCTGCAGCGCCTGCGCGATCGAGTGCATGCAGTCGGGCGCAGACGCCTTGCGCAAACCAATGCGCCAAGCGCCGAGCTGCGCCAGGGTGTAGTAGCGCGGCAGACCCGCGAGGCCGGGTACGCCCGGCAGCCGGCCCGACAGGCGTTCGCCATGACAGGCCGTGCACGCGGGCACGTTGGCACTTGGGTCGCCGTCACGCACGAGTTGCTCAGCACGATGCGTGGCTGCGGCACTTATCGGCGTTCGCGGTGGCCGCTCAGGCGGCGGCTCTAGCGACGCAAAATAGGTTGCCATCTCTGCGAGATAGCCATCCGGTAGACCTTCCAGCAGCCGGGCCATGCCGTCGTGCCGGCGCGGCCCGTCTCGAAAGCTCAGCAGCTGGCGCTGCAGGTACGCCGCCGGCTTGCCCGCAATGCGCGGGATGAAACCCTCGATCGACGCCTTGCCCTTCGCGCCGTGGCAGCCGGTGCAGGCCAGCACCCGTTGCGCCATCGTGTCGGGCACGCGCGGGGGCGCGGCGTCCGCCCCCATCGCAGCGCC
>JACMKK010000253.1 GCA_014380115.1 Luteimonas sp.
CGCATTCGAGCTGGCGGTCCGCGCCGTCCTCGGCCAGCAGGTCACGGTCGCTGCCGCGCGCACGTTGGCGCGCCGCCTGGTCGAACGCTTCGGCACTGCCGTGGCGACACCGTGGACCGACATCGGCCGTGCCTTCCCAGGCCCCGAGACGCTTGCCCAGGCACCGGTCGAGCACATCGCCGAGCTCGGCATCATCCGCAGCCGTGCCGGCGCGATCCAGGCCATCGCCTCGAAGTGGCCCGAGCTGGCGAATCTGTTCGCGCCGGGCTCGTCGCCCGACCGGCTCGTCGAGCAGCTGCGCGAGCTTCCCGGCATCGGCCCCTGGACCGCGCACTACATCGCGATGCGCGCGCTCGGGCATCCGGATGCCTTTCCGGCCGATGACCTGGTGCTGCAGAAGGCGGTGCCGCTCGATGGCTCGCGCATGAGCGCGAAGGCGCTCGGCGCCTGCGCGGAGGCTTGGCGTCCGTGGCGGGCGTATGCGGTGATCCACCTTTGGCGCGATTCGATGACGACGCCGAAGCCGGTGGATCCACCCGCGGCGAAGCGCGTTGGCGCGAGCGATGCACCGATCGGCCGCACGCTGCCTGCGCAGCGGCAGCGCGCGGCATGATGCTGTACACGCGCATCGGCAGCCCGGTCGGCGAACTGCTGTTGGCGGCCGACGACGAAGGCCTGCGCATCATCGAGTTCCCGCCGCACCGTTTTCCGCGCGCCATGGACCACGCATGGCGCGCTGGCGAGAACGAGGCGCTGCACGCCGCGCGCGTGCAGCTGACGCAATACTTCGCCGGCACGCGGCATACGTTCGACCTGCCGCTGGCGCCGCGCGGCACGCCGTTCCAGTGCGCGGTGTGGTGGGCGCTGGCGAAGATTCCGTACGGTGCGACGCGCAGCTATGTGCAGATGGCCACGCACCTGGGCAAGCCGAGCGCGACGCGTGCGGTCGGCGCCGCGAACGGCCGCAATCCGTTGCCGATCGTGCTGCCCTGCCATCGCGTGATCGGCGCCGACGGCAGCCTGACCGGCTTCGGCGGCGGCCTGCCGGCCAAGCAGTTCCTGCTGGAGCTCGAGGGCGCGCTGCCGCACGGCGATCTGTTCGCTGTGCGCTGAAGGCGCCGGGGGTCGCACTGGGTCGTCGACCCGTTCGGGCATCATTGGGAAATCTGAAAATCGCTACTGAGGACAAAGGACCATGACATCCCTGCACGAACAATTCGTCGCCCTGCATCAGGGCCCGTCGCCGTTGCTGCTCGCCAACGCCTGGGACGCGGCCAGCGCGCGTCTGTGGCAGGAAGCCGGCGCCACGGCCATCGCCACCACTAGCGCCGCGGTGGCGTGGGCGCGCGGTTACGCCGATGGTGGCGCGTTGCCGCGCGAAGTGCTGCTGGATTCGCTGCGCGACGTCGTGCGCGTCACTTCCGTGCCGGTCACTGCCGATGTCGAGGACGGTTATGGCGACGACCCCGAGTCGGTCGCAACTTTTATTGCCGAAGTCGCAGCGACCGGTGCTGTCGGCATCAATCTGGAGGACGGTGGTGCCACGCCCGAACAGCTGGCGGCGAAGATCCGTGCGATCCGTGCACGGCTGTCGGGCACGCCGTTGTTCATCAACGCGCGCACCGATGTGTACCTGCGCGGCATGGCGACCGGCGATGCTGCGATCGCGATGACGATCGAGCGCCTGCGCTTGTACAGGGAGGCCGGTGCGGATGGCGGTTTCGTGCCGGGGCTGGCGAGCATCGAAGCCGCCGCGCAGATCGCCACGCAGGTGCAGCCGCTGGCGTTGAACGTGATGGCGATGCCAAGCCTGCCGCCGATCGCGGCATTGCACGAAGTCGGCGTGCGCCGGATCAGCTGTGGACCTGCGTTGTTCAAGCTGGCGTTCGCCGTCGGGCAGGAGGCTGCGCGGGCGTTTCTCGATGGGATTCCGGGGCCGATGTACAAGTCGACGTTGGACTATGAGGCGTTGAATGGGTTGTTTGCGGCGCGCTGAGTTACGCGCCGCTTGTTTGGTGTGCGGTACTACAAGAGCACCCCTCCCCAACCCTCCCCCTGCATTCGCAGGGGAGGGAGCACATCCAGGCTCCGCAGAAACCTCGAAATTTGGTACCCAGGCTAGTCGGACAACAACGCCTGCAATGTGGCGCGGTAGCGCGCGGCGATCGCATTGCGGTCGACGTGCCGGCCGTCGGCGACCACGCGTTTGCCCGCGACCACTACGTCGCGCACCAGGTTGCGGTTGCCGCTGAAGATCCAGCGGTCGATCGCATCCTCCTCGCGCATGCCCGCGAGCTGCGGTGCCTGGTCGTCGAGCACGAGGTGGTCGTCGTTCGCCGCGAACGCCGTCGCCTGCGGCCCGCACGCCACGGCATCGTGCAGCAGCGTCTCGCCGACGCTCTGCGAGCCCGCGCGCACGGCGATGTTGCGATGGCGCGTGGTCAGTCGCTGGCCGTATTCGAGCCAGCGCAGCTCCTCGACCGGCGACACCGAGATCTGCGAATCCGAACCCACGCCCCAGGCGCCGCCCGCGTCGAGATAGCTACGCAGCGGGAACAGGCCGTCGCCGAGGTTCGCCTCCGTGGTCGGGCAGATCGCCACGGTCGCGCCGCTGCTTGCGATGCCCTGGGTTTCTTCGGTCGTGAGGTGCGTGGCGTGCACCAGCGTCCAGCGCTCGTCGACATCGACGTTGCCGAGCAGCCACTCGACCGGCCGCGCACCACGGATGGCGACGCAGTCCTGCACTTCGCCGACCTGCTCGGCGATATGAATATGCATCCGGGTCTCGCGTGGCAGCGCAGCGATCACTTCGCCGATCGCCTGCGCGGGTACGGCCCGCAGGCTGTGCAAAGCACAGCCGACCCGCAGCGTCTCGTCCTGCTGCGCGCGCAACGCATCGGACAGGCGCAGATAGGCATCGACATCGTGTCCGAAGCGCCGCTGGCGCTCGACCAGCGGCCGGCCGTCGAAGCCGCCGGTCATGTACAGCACCGGCAGCAGCGTCATGCGGATGCCAGTATCGCGCGCCGCGGCGATCAGCGCCTGCGACATCGCGGTCGGATCCGCATAGGGCGTGCCGTCGGCTGCATGATGCAGGTAATGGAACTCGCAGACCGTCGTGTAGCCGGCTTCGAGCATCTCGACGTAAAGCTGCGCGGCCACCGCATGCAGTGACTCCGGATCGAAGCGCGCGGCCATGCGGTACATGGTTTCGCGCCAGGTCCAAAAGCTGTCCGCCGGATCGGTCTGGCGCTCGGCCAGACCCGCCATCGCACGCTGGAACGCGTGCGA
>JACMKK010000254.1 GCA_014380115.1 Luteimonas sp.
CACGCCGGCGCCTGGGCCGATCGTATGGGCGACAACCCCACCAGGAGCTTCCGATGCGCGTCCGCCGTGCATTACTTGTCAGTGCCCTGGTCCTGACCTGCGTGTTCCCGCTGCTGTGCCAAGCCGGCGAGCAGTGGCGCACGCCCAAGGCCGCCACCGATGCGCGGATCGGCGTCGCCCTCGTCATCACCGAACATGCCAACGCGATCGATTTCAGCGGCCCCGCCGAAGTCTTCCAGGACGTCAGCGTGCCGGTCCAGGTCGACGGTAAGCAGGTCATGGCGTCGCCGTTCCGCGTCTACACGGTCGGCGAGAGCCGCAAGCCGGTCAAGGTCGGCAGCGGGCTGACCGTCGTGCCGGAGTACACCTTCGACGATGCGCCGCCCGCGCAGATCGTCGTCGTCGGCGCGCAGATGGGCTCGCCGCGCATGCTCGAATGGGTGGGCAAGGTCGGCCGAGACGCGAAGACCGACGTGCTGATGTCCGTGTGCACGGGCGCGTTCAAGCTGGCGGCGGCCGGCCTGCTCGACGGCAAGCACGCAACGACCCACCACGACTTCTTCGACAAGTTCGCGAAGCAACATCCCAAAGTCACGCTCGATCGCGGCGCGCGCTTCGTGCAGAGCGACGACCGCATCTTCACCGCGGGTGGACTGACCTCGGGCGTCGACCTCGCGCTACATATCGTGTCGCTGTATTACGGCAAGGACGTCGCGCTGCAGACGGCGAAGTACATGGAGTACACGCCGGCGGTGTCGAGCGGATTGGCAGATGGTGTTGCGAAGGATTGAGTTGCTCTTCCGCCGTCATCCGACACAAGCCGGGGCCCATGCCGACACACATTGCGCCTCACGACAACGGCACCGCGGTCTCACCTTGGGTCCCGGCGTTCGCCGGGATGACGGCCAAGGCGACTTCATCCAGCATCCTCATTCGTCGAACCTGAGATGCCGCACCGATTTACCATGCCTGCGGATCAGCTTCAGCGCCTCGATGCCGATCTGGATGTGACGCTCCACGAACTCGGCGCTGACCTTGGCATCGCTCGCTTCGGTCTTGACGCCTTCGGGAATCATCGGCTGGTCAGACACCAGCAGTAGCGCGCCGCACGGAATGCGGTTGGCGAAACCCGCTGCGAAGATCGTGGCGGTTTCCATGTCGATCGCCATGCAGCGCAGCTTGCGCAGGTAGTCCTTGAACGGTTCGTCGTGTTCCCAGACGCGGCGGTTGGTGGTGAAGACGGTGCCGGTCCAGTAGTCGTGGCCGAGGTCGCGGATCATCGTCGACACGGCGCGCTGCAATGCGAACGCCGGCAGCGCCGGCACTTCCGGTGGCAGGTAGTCGTTGCTGGTGCCCTCGCCGCGGATCGCGGCGATCGGCAGCACCAGGTCGCCGAGCGCGTTCTTGCGCTTGAGCCCGCCGCACTTGCCGAGGAACAGCACCGCCTTGGGCATGATCGCCGACAGCAGGTCCATCATCGTCGCGGCATTGGGGCTGCCCATGCCGAAGTTGATCAGGGTGATGCCGTCGGCGGTGCAGCTGGGCATGGGCCGGTCGATGCCGAGCACCGGCGCGCCGGTGAGCTTGCTGAAGTGGCCGAGATAGCCACCGAAGTTGGTCAGCAGGATGTGCTCGCCGAATTCCTCGAGCGGCACGCCGGTGTAGCGCGGCAGCCAGTTGTTGACGATCTGGTCTTTTTCTTTCATGGGTTGTTCCTGAAACGTCACGCCGGGTCGGTCGGAGCACGTGACCCTGTTCGCGGGGTCCGGCCCCTTGCTCGGCATGAGCGGAAGCCGTGGCTGCATTCTGTCACGCCGACCCATGACCAAGGTCATGGTTGGCACGGTGCGATCCGGCGGCTACGGTGCACGGGTTGTCCGTCGTGCCACTTCGGGGATACCGCATGCTTCGACCACTTGCCGTCGCGCTCGCCGCGACGTTCACGACCGCGCTCATCATCGGCGCGCCGAACTACGCGCAGGCCGCGCCCGACACGCAGCCTGCGCGCTTCACGCAAGACCCCTACCCGAGCACGTACCAGGTCATCGCATCGGCACCGGTGCTGATCACCGGCGCCACCGTGCTGACCGGCACCGGCACGCGCCTGGATGATGCCGACGTGCTGATGCGCGACGGCAGGATCGTCGCGATCGGCACTGATCTCGACGCGCCGGTCGATGCCACGCGCGTCGACGGCAGCGGCAAGTGGGTGACGCCGGGACTGATCGACGTGCATTCGCATCTCGGCGTGTATCCGAGTCCTGGCGCCAAGGCGCATGGCGATGGCAACGAGTCCACCGCGCCAGTGACCGCGAACGTGTGGGCCGAGCATTCGGTGTGGCCGCAGGATCCGGGTTTTCTCACGGCGATGGCTGGCGGCATCACTTCGCTGCAGGTGCTGCCCGGCTCGGCCAACCTGATCGGAGGCCGCGGCGTGACGTTGAAGAACGTGCCGGCGACGACCTACCAGGGCATGAAATTCCCGGGCGCGCCCTGGGGCCTGAAGATGGCCTGCGGCGAGAACCCGAAGCGCGTGTACGGCGAGAAGGGCGGGCCATCGACGCGCATGGGCAATGTCGCCGGCTATCGCGCGGCGTTTATCGACGCCACCGAGTACCTCAACAAGAACGGGAAGGAATCCACGCCGAAGAAGAAGCGTTGGTGGCAGAGCGACGAAGAGAAGGCCGACAGCGACGCCGACAGCGGCGGCAAGCGCGACCTCAAGCTCGACACGCTGGCCGGCGCGATCCATGGCGACATCAAGGTGCACATCCACTGCTATCGCGCCGACGAGATGGCGACGATGCTCGATCTGGCCAAGGAGTTCGGCTTTAAGGTGGCCGCTTTCCATCACGGCGTCGAGGCCTACAAGCTCGCCGACCGGCTCGCCGCCGAGGGCGTGTGCGGTGCATTGTGGGCCGACTGGTGGGGCTTCAAGATGGAGGCCTTCGACGGCATCCAGGAGAACATCGCGCTGGTCGATCGGCCGCAGAACGGCTGCGCGATCGTGCACTCGGATTCCGGCGAGGGCATCCAGCGGCTCAACCAGGAGGCGGCAAAGGTCATGGCGCACGCGCAGCTGGCTGGCATCGAGATACCACCGGAGCGCGCGATCCGCTGGATCACGCAAAACCCGGCGAAGTCGATGGGCATCCTCGAGCAGACCGGCACGCTCGAGGCCGGCAAGATGGCCGACGTGGTGCTGTGGAGCGGCAATCCCTTCAGCGTCTACGCACATGCCGAGCAGGTGTACGTGGATGGCGCGCGCGTGTTCGATCGCGGTGATCGTTCGCGGCAGCCGCAATCGGATTTCATGCTCGGACAAGGTGTGCCACCGGACAGCATGGGCGTGACGGGGGGTGTGCGATGAGCACCTTGCTTTGGTTCGCTTCGGCTCGTCATTCCCGCGTAGGCGGGAACCCAGAGACTTTGCCGTTGTCTCGGCCACCATATGAAAGGCATTGGGTACCCGCCTTCGCGGGGATGACGCTGAGGACACTTGTCGTGTCTCTGCTTGCAGCGGGGTCGTTGCTTGCAACCAACGCTGCCGCGCAGGACATCCTGATCCGCAACGCCACCGTCCACACCGCCACCGCGCGCGGCACGTTGCAGAACGCCGACGTGCTGGTCCGCGACGGCCGCATCGCCGCCGTCGGCAGCGGGCTGGCCGCGGGCAATGCGCAGGTGATCGACGCACAAGGCAAGCCGCTGACCCCGGCGTTGTTCGGCGGCATCAGCGAGATCGGACTGGAGGAAGTATCGGGCGAGGACGCGACCACCGACGGCGCTTTGGCACTGGGCCTGACCGACAAGGACATGGTGGTGCGCCCGGAATTCGACGTGACCCTGGCCTACAACCCCGAGTCGGTGCTGTTGCCGGTGGCGCGCGTGGAAGGCATCGGCTTCACGCTGCTCGGCGCGCTGCCGACCGCCGGCGGTTCGATCGTGGGTGGCCAGGGCGCGGTGATGCGCCTGGACGGCAGCATCGATCCGTTCGGGCCGAAGGTGTTGTTCGTCGGGCTCGGCGGCGACTCGGCGGCGAACCTGACCGGAACTTCGCGCGCGGCGCAATGGATGCTGCTGGACCAGCTGATCGACGAGATCCGCGGCCGCATTCCGCCCGCCTCCGACCTTGCCTTGCTGACGCCATCCGGCCGCAGCACGCTGGCCCGTTACATTGGCGGTGGCGGCCGCGTCGTGTTCGAAGTCCATCGCGCCGCCGACATCCGTCAGCTGCTGCGCTGGTCGAAGCGCCACGGCGTGAACATCGCGGTGTCGGGCGGCACCGAGGCCTGGAAAGTCGGTACCGAACTTGCTGCCGCCAGGGTGCCGGTGTTCGTCAATCCGCTCGCCAACCTGCCCGCGGATTTCGACCAGCTCGGCGCGACGCTCGAGAACGCGGCGCGCCTGCGTGCAGCGGGCGTCGAGGTCGGCTTCACGCTCGGCGATTCGCACGCCGCGGCCAAGCTGCGGCAGTTGGCAGGCAATGCCGTCGCCAACGGCCTGCCGTGGGAAGACGGCCTCGCCGGACTCACGCGCGTGCCGGCGGAAGCGTTCGGCGTCGGCGACCGCCTCGGCGGCATCGCGCCGGGCAAGCTCGCCGACCTGGTGCTGTGGAGCGGCGATCCGCTCGAGGTCAACACCGTCGCCCGGCAGGTCTGGCTCGGTGGCAGGGCGATGCCGATGCGCAGCCGCCAGACCGAATTGCGCGACCGCTACCTGCGCAGCGATGCCCCGCGCGAAGGCGGTGGCCTGCCGCGCGCCTATCCGGCAAGCGTGCGCTGAGGAAGCGCACGACCAGCTCCGGGACGCCGCCAGCGATGCAGCCGCCGGAGCATTTGCTGCAGCCGCGCTACCGCGCCGACATCGACGGGCTGCGCGCCCTGGCGGTGCTTGCGGTGATCGGCTACCACGCGTTTCCCGGCGCAGTGCCGGGCGGCTTCGTCGGCGTCGACATCTTCTTCGTGATCTCGGGCTTCCTGATCACGTCGATCATCGTCGGCAGCCTGCAGCGCGGCAGTTTTTCGTTCGGCGAGTTCTATGCGCGGCGCATCCGCCGCATCTTCCCTTCGTTGATCGTCGTGCTGCTGGCCAGCATCGCGATCGGCTGGTTCACGCTGGTGCCCGGCGACTACGCCACGCTCGGCAAGCACGTCCTCGGCGGGGCGTTGTTCGTCTCCAATTTCGTGCTCTGGCAGGAGTCGGGCTACTTCGATGCGGTGGCGCAGTTCAAGCCCTTGCTGCACCTGTGGTCGCTGGGCATCGAGGAGCAGTTCTACCTGGTGTGGCCGCCGTTGTTGCTGCTGGCGACGCGGTTGCGCGTGGACACGTTGCGGTTCACGCTGGCGATCGCGGTGCTTGCGTTCGCGGCCTGCGTGTTCGTGACCGCGCGCGATGCTTCGGCGGCCTTCTATCTGCCTTTCACCCGCATCTGGGAATTGTTGCTCGGCGGCCTGCTGGCGCAGGGTGCGCAGCTGCCCGCGGCGTTCGCGCAACGTGCTGCAGGACGCGTCCGGATCGCCGAATGCGCCGCGCTGGCGGGACTGGCGATGTTGGGCTGCGCGATGTTCGGCTTCGACGACGATGCCGCATTCCCCGGCTGGCGCGCCTTGCTGCCCACGCTCGGCACAGGCCTGCTAGTCGCCGCCGGTCCGGACACCATCGTGGCGCGCCGGCTGCTTTCGCTGCGCGGATTGGTTGCCATCGGCCTGATCAGCTACCCGCTGTACCTGTGGCACTGGCCGCTGCTGTCGTTCGCGCGCATCGATGCCGGCGACGAAGTGACGCCCGGGCTGCGCGCGGCCCTGGTCGCAGGCAGCTTCGCGCTGGCCTGGGCCACCTACGCGCTGGTCGAAACGCCATTCCGGTTCCGCCTTCGTCGCACGTTGGCGGTCACGGTGTTGTCGCTGCTGATGGTCGCCACCGCGATCGCGGGCGCGGGCCTGCTGCTGGCCGGTGGCTTTCCTTCGCGCGCCGGCGAACCGGTGCGCCGCTATGTCGACTATCGCTACGACTACCAGGCCGGCGTGCGCGAAGGCCGCTGTTTCCTGGTCGGCGACGACCAACCCGCCGCGTTTCCGGCGGACTGCCTCGATCCGCCCCAGGTGCCGGCGCGTCCCCTGGTCGTGCTGTGGGGCGATTCGCATGCGGCGATGCTCTATCCGGGATTGCGCGCGCTGGCCGACGGCACCGGCACCGCCGACGGGCTGCGCGTCGCGCAGTTCACGCGCAGCGGCTGCCGGCCGTTCCTCGAGGTCGGCTATGACCTGTGCCGGCGCAGCAATGCCGCGGTGCTGGACACGATCGCGCGCTCGAGGCCGGACTACGTCGTGCTGTTCGCGAACTGGAACCACCGCAAGTTCCACGGCGGTGCCGAGATGCTGCACCAGCTCGAACCGACCATCGTCGCGCTGCAGCGGCTGGGCGTGCCGCGGATCGTCGTGATGGGTCCGGCGCCGCGCTGGAAGGGCACGCTGGCGACGAACCTCGTGCGCCTGTACCAGGAACGGCCGTTCCTGCGCGTTCCGACGCGTCTGCGCCAGAGCCTCAATCCCGATGCCATCGTGCTGGACCGCTACCTGCGCGACACGCTCGGTCGTCGCGACGATCTGGTTTATTTCTCGGCCTTGCGCGCGCTATGCGATGCGCGCGGCTGCCTGACGCATGTGGGCGACGATCCCACCGTCCTCACCACTTGGGACTACGGCCATCTCACGCGGCCGGCAGCCGGTTTCGTGGCGGCGCGGTTGGCGCGCGAACTCGACGGGTTTGCTCCGCTGCACCGCGCCGAGGCGACTTCGACGCCACGCTGATTGCGTCGGGCGCAACGGTTGCGGCGCGGGTGGCCACTCGCAGCCGTGATCGCTCACGCCGGCGCCGGCTCTCCGATTGCGATGCGATTGCGACCAGCGCGTTTGGCCGCGTACATCGCCTCGTCGGCGCGCGTGACCAGCGACACGGTGGTGTCGTTGTGCGTGCATTGGGCCAAACCGATGCTGACGGTCAGCGGGTCGGGCATGCCGGCGAGTTTCGCGCAGCGCTGTCCTACGGCGACGCGGATGCGTTCGGCGGTATCGCGCGCGTGGCGGCGGCCCGCGTCGGGCAGGATCATGAGGAACTCCTCGCCGCCGTAGCGGCCGAGCAGGTCGCCGTACTGCAGTTCCTCGCCGATCACGCGAACCAGGGCGTTGAGGCAGGCATCGCCCGCCGCATGGCCGTGCGTGTCGTTGATCTGCTTGAAATGGTCGAGGTCCAGGAACAGCACCGACAGGTCGGTGGCCTCCTTGCGCGCGCGCGCAATGGCCCAGTCGATCCGGCGTTCCGTGCCGGCGCGATTGAATACGCCAGTCAGCGCATCGCGTTCGGCGTGGTGCTGGAAGGTGTCGCGTTCGCGCCGGAACGCGAGCATGCGGTCGGCGAGGCCCAGGCCGAGCACGACGGCGGAGAAGGCGCATACCGCGGGCAAGCCGTACTCGAGCCACGGCGTCATCGCCGAACCCGAACTGAGCTGCATGGCGCGCGCAGTCGACACCACCACCAGCGGTACCCAGCCGATCAGCACGAAGCCGGCATGGCGCCCGCCCCGCCACCAGGCGACGAACAGCGTGACCAGCGCCAGGGCATTGGCGCCGAGCAGCAGCAGATTGCCGGTCATCGGGAACCAGCCCTTGTCCGCCGGCCACGGCGACACCAGCAGCACCAGCAACACCATGGGCAGGTAGGCGCCGATCCACGTCAGTGCACGGCACAGCCGCGGTGCGCGTTCACGCAATTCGGCGAAGTCGAGCAGGAAGTAGACGCTGAGCACCGTCGACAACGTCGCCACGAACCACACGCCGGCTGCGCCGAACCGGCCGAGCTCGCGCAGTCCCGGCAGCGCGTAGGCCTCGCCATAGGCGCACAGCAGGTACAGCACCTGCATCAGCATGCTCGCCGCATACAGCAGGTACACGCGTTCGCGCAGCATCAGCCAGAACAGCGAGGTCAGCAGCGACACGCCGACCAGGATGCCGATCATCGTCGCCAGCACGCGGGTATGGTTGAGGTCGTTGACCGCGTGGACGCCGGCGTCCTCGATGGCGATGCGCAAGGGATAGCGCGCGCCTTCCACGCTGATGTAGACCGCGTCGCTGCCGATCGGGAATACCAGCGCGCGTCGCGAATAGCGCGCGTCGTGCGGGCGATCGAAGACCGTCTGCGTGACCACCTGGGCGCGCGGCGAAGCGAGCACGCTCACCCGCGCGCTGTAGGGGTGGTAGACCAGCAGCAGACGGTCCCCTTTGGCGGTAGCCGGTTGCAGCCGCCACCAGCCGCGGCCGCCGTGGCCGGCGAGGCGGTGCACGTCGTCGAGCGGCTCGAAGGCGCTTTGGGGCAGGCGCTCCACTGCTTCCCGCGTCAGGTCCGCGGCCGGCACGTCGCGGACGCGTTCGAGCCGGGCGATATCGGCGCCCGATGCCGGCATGGAAGCCCCGACCAGCCACAACATGGTCCCCAGCACCAGCACCAACCGCATCACCGCTCTCCGTGGCGCCCCTGAGCATGCGCCCGGCCAGTCTCTGCCTCGACCGGTGACACCGCAAGCGCACAGGCCCCGCGGCCCCGACCGGGCGTATCCTCGCCAACGGTCGCAACGAAGGGGAGTCCGTCATGCAAGAGGTCCATTGGCTGGCCGTGGTCGCCGCGGCGGTTTCGGCGTTCCTGCTCGGCGGGCTGTGGTACGGACCGCTGTTCAAGCAGGCCTGGTGTCGCGAGGCCGGCATCGATCCGGACTGCGCGCCGAAGCAGCATCCCGCCCGCATCTTCGCGATCGGATTCGTGTGCAGCCTGGCGGCGGCGGTCGCGTTCGCCTGGTTCCTCGGACCGCAACCCGCACTCGGCAAGGCGCTGCACGCCGGCGTCATGATCGGCCTGGCCTGGGTGGCGACGAGCTTCGGCATCAACTATGCCTTCGCCCAGCGCAGCTTCAAGCTGTGGCTGATCGATGCCGGCTACCACGTGCTGCAGTTCACGCTGTACGGCCTGGTCCTGGGCCTGTGGCACTGACGCGATGAAGATGCAGACGTCGCTGCGCTGGTACTTCGATTTCATCTCGCCGTTCTCGTACCTGCAGTGGCCACGCGTGCGCGGGCTGCTCGCCGAACGGCCGATCGCGCTGGTGCCGATCCTGTTCGGCGCGGTGCTCGACGCGCGCGGGCAGAAGGGCCCGGCGGAAATCGTCGGCAAGCGCGAGTTCACCTATCGCCACGTGCTGTGGCAGGCGCGGCAGCAGGGCGTGACGCTGCATTTCCCGCCGCGGCATCCGTTCAATCCGCTGCATGCTCTGCGCCTGTGCATCGCCGCCGGTGCGACGGCGCACTCGGTGACCGCGATCTTCGACTGGATCTGGGCCGACGGCCGCGCCGCCGACAGCGTCGAGGCGCTGGTGCCGCTGATCGCGCAGCTCGGGTTGTCGGCCGATGCGCTCGGCGACGACGCGGTCAAGGCCGCGCTGCGCGACAATACGCAGGCCGCGCTCGATGCCGGCGTGTTCGGCGTGCCGACGTTCGCGATCGGCGATGCGCTGTTCTGGGGCAACGACGCGCACGACTTCGCTGCTGCCGTGCTCGACGATCCCTCCTTGCTCGACGATGACGAGATGCGTCGCGTTGTGACGCTGCCGATCGGAGTACGACGCAACTAGCCAGGCGCGCGCCGGCGCGATCGGGTGCACAATTGGTATCGACCGGTGCCGTCTGCATCGCCAATCAGAGCCCATTCCATGCGCATCGGACTCGTCGTCGACTCGGCCTGCGATCTGCCGACCAGCTTCCTCAAGCAGCACGACATCACGATCCTGCCGATCTCGGTCAGGATCGACGACGCGTTGCAGGTCGATTACCGCGACGAAGCGGCGACGCTGGCGTTCCTGCACTCGCACATCGCCGAGCGCGGCGCCAACGCCGAGACCATGCCGTTCACGGTCGAGCAGATCCGCGACCTGTTCCTGCAGCGGCTGGTGATCGACTACGACTACGTGTTCTGCATGACGATCACCAAGACGCGCAGCCCGATCTTCGACAACGCGCAACAGGCGAGCTTCGCGATCCTCAACGAATATCGCCCGGTGCGCGCGGCGGCCGGCAACCACACGCCGTTCGCGCTGCGCGTGATCGACACGCAGACGCTGTTCTGCGCGCAAGGCATCATCGCGGTGGAAGCCGTGCGCCTGCGCGACGCCGGCGAAGGCGCGGCCAAGATCCGTGCGCGGCTGGAATACCTCGCATTGCACACACATGGCTACCTGATCCCGCGCGACCTCTATTACATCCGCACCCGCGCGCGCATGAAGGGAGACCGCAGCGTCAGCCTGTTCAGCGCCGCGCTCGGCACCGCGCTCGACATCAAGCCCGTGCTGCACGGCTCGCGCGGCGAGACCGCGCCGGTGGCGAAGATCCAGGGCTTCGAGCCAGCGGTGCAGAAAATGCTGGATTTCGCCGCGCGCCGCGTCGAGGCCGGACTGCTGACGCCGACGCTGACGCTGTGCTACGGCGGCGAACTCGACGAACTGCGTGCCCTGCCCGGCTACGCGCCACTGCGCGAGACCTGCGCGGCGCACAACGTCGAGGTGTTCGAGAGCGTGATGAGCCTGACCGGCATGGTCAATGTCGGCAAGGGCGCGGTGGTCGTGGGCTTCGCCGCGGAGCCGCATCGGTTCGAATGACGCGTCGCCAGGCCACTGCTCCGGCGCGCATGTTGGTCACTACGCTCGCTCGCGTATCGCCGAAGGCCGGATGAGGGCGCTCTTGATCTTCCTCGCCGTCGGCCATCACCGGTCAAGCCGATAACGCAGCCCTAACGGCCCGCCCGGCAAGCTCGTCGCCGATCTCCCAATCGAGCAATCCATGGCCACCCGCTACTACATCAGCCTGCCCGACCCTCCGCGCGCGCGCGGCGGCACCGAGTTCTCGTTCAAGTCGCAGGGTGCCGAAGGTTTTGCGCAGGAACTGCAGGATGCGTTGCGTAGCGCGACGCTGTTCGAACGCTGGCGCGCGATGCAGGACGATCCGGATGGCGTCGATCCCGCGCTCGGCGCAACCGACGCCACTGCCAGCGTCAAGGGCGAACAGCACGACCTGCATGTCGACCTGATCGCGACCACGTCGATCTCGGGTAGCGTCTTCAAGCATCGCCTGCGGCTGCTCGCCGGCAGTGCATGGGAATTGCGGGATGTTTCGGCCGCGTAAGCGCGGCCTGGCGACATCGAATGACGACGAAGACGCCGGTACTGCTGTCGTGGAGCGGCGGCAAGGACGCGGCCTGGACCTTGCATGTCCTGCGTAAGGAGTCCGCGATCGACGTGGTCGGCCTGGTCACTACGATCACCGAAGGCTACGAGCGCGTGGCGATGCAAGGCATCCGCCGCGACGTGCTGCAGGCGCAGGCCGAAGCTGCCGGCCTGGCGGTGATCGAGGCACGCATGCCGCAGCGTGCGAGCAACGAGGTCTATGAGCAGGTGTTCGCCGACTCGCTAGCAGCGGCGCGCAGGCTTTGGCCGGGGCTCGGACATGTGGCCTTCGGCGACCTGTTCCTCGAAGACATCAGGACGTATCGCGTCGCGTTGTGCGCGCGCGTCGGTTGGACGCCGCTGTTCCCGCTATTCGGAGCCGACACCGCCCTACTCGCGCGCGAAATGCTCGACGGCGGTCTGCGCGCGAGCCTGTGCTGCGTCGATACGACCCAGCTCGATACGGTGTATGCGGGCCGCCCTTTTGATCGCGCCCTGCTCGACGATCTGCCCGCTGGCGTCGATCCGTGCGGCGAGAACGGCGAGTTCCATACCTGCGTGCAGGCCGGCCCTATGTTTTCGCATGCCATCGCGATCGAACGCGGCGAAACGGTGCTCCGCGACGGACGCTTCGCCTATACGGATTTCATGCTTCGGCCGCGGAGGGAATAGCGCGGAGCTGCAAATCTTCCCCCTCGCCCCGCGCAGCGGGGAGAGGGCGGCGCGCATGCGCCGGGTGAGGGGTGCGTGTCTTGCAGCGTGGATTTGTCGCAGTCGCGTCACGCTCACCCCTTCGCTCGCCCCTCATCCGCGTTCGGCACCTTGTCTCCGCTGCGCGGGGAGAAGGGACGCGATTCTTGCTCGTGCGAAGAATTCTGATCAGGCCCTCAAGGCCCTGGCATGGTGCGCCACATGCTCGCCGATGAAACTGGCGATGAAATAGTAGCTGTGGTCGTAACCCGGCTGCATCCGCAGTTCGATTGGATAACCGGCGGCAGCGCACGCGGCCTGCAGCAGCTGTGGTTTGAGCTGGCTGTCGAGGAACTCGTCGGCATCGCCCTGGTCGACCAGTAGCGGCAAGCGTTCCTGCGCGCCGGCGATCAGCTCGGTCGCATCCCAGCCCTTCCACGCGGATCGTTCGTTGCCGAGATACGCGGTCAAGGCTTTCTCGCCCCACGGCACCTGCGACGGCGCCACGATCGGCGAGAACGCCGAGACGCTGCGGTATCGTCCCGGATTCCGGAGCGCGATGACCAGCGCGCCGTGGCCGCCCATCGAATGACCACTGATTCCGCGCACATCCGTCGCCGGAAACCGTGCCTCGACCAGCGCCGGCAACTCGTCGACGACGTAGTCGTGCATGCGGTAATGGCGCGCCCAGGGCTCCCGTGTCGCGTTCACGTAGAAGCCCGCTCCCTGACCGAGGTCGTAGCCATCATCGTTGGCGACGTCATCGCCGCGCGGACTCGTATCCGGCGCAACCAGGATTACGCCATGCTCGGCGGCATACCGTTGCGCACCGGCCTTGGTGATGAAGTTCTGCTCGCTGCAGGTCAGGCCCGACAGCCAGTACAGCACCGGCAGCCTGCGCGCTTGCGCCTGCGGCGGCAGGTAGACGCCGAACCGCATCGAGCAGCCGAGCACGGCGGACCGATGCGACCAGACTTCCTGCGAGCCGCCGAAACAGGCGTGTCGTTCGAGGCGTTCGAGGCGTTCGAGACTCATGGGGTGCCTGTCTTCAGGAGATTAGGTGAATGAGAATTGGAAAGCCGGATTGCCGATTCGTGCCGACTGCTGATGATCTTGCGGCATCCACCGATGCGCACTTCCCGCCCCGGAACGGGAGGTGGAGCCACGCATGGCGCATCACTCAGGATTTCAACACGCCCTTCGCCTTGGCAACGTGCGTCGAGATCGCATCCATCAACGTCGGCGACAGGCAATCGTAGGGCTCGAGTCCGAGTTCTCTCAGGCGCGCGCGCACCGCGGTCATCTGCGACGGCGGCGTGCCCGTTTCGATGATCGAAGACACGAAGGCGGCGAACGTCGGCGCCGACCAGCCGCTTTCCGAAGACAGCTCGGTATGGACGAAGTCGAGGCCGTAGAACGGGTGATCCTTGTTCTCGATGCGACCGAACATGTGCACGCCGCAGCCCTTGCAGGCATGGCGCTGGATCGTGGCCTTGTCATCGACCACCGACAACTTGTCGCCGTTGGCCGTGACACTGACCTTGTCGCGCGACACCACGGCGATGACCGCGAACGTCGCGCCTTCGGGCTTCCAGCACTTGCTGCAACCGCAGGCGTGGTTGTGCGCGGTCTGTGCATCTACTTTCACGGCCACCTTGCCCTGCGCGCAATGGCAGGACAGCGTGCCGCCGGTGAACTGCTCGCTGCCTGCTGCGATCCCGTTGTCGACGGACGGATGAATCGACACTGTGCTCATCGTGGTTCTCCCATTCGAACAAGCCCGATCTAGAACAAGCCCGATCTAGAACAGTTTGATCTAGCTGTCGCGCGGATCGGCCGCGCGCCGCCCCTGTCGAACGCAGTCAGAAATGGATCACCGTGCGGATCGACTTGCCAGCATGCATCAGGTCGAAGGCTTCGTTGATGCGTTCCAGCGGCAAGGTATGGGTGATGAACGGGTCGAGATCGATCTCGCCATGCATCGCCTGTTCGACCATACCCGGCAACTGCGTGCGTCCTTTGACGCCGCCGAACGCACTGCCGCGCCAGACCCGCCCCGTCACGAGTTGGAACGGCCGCGTGCTGATCTCCTGGCCCGCGCCGGCGACGCCGATGATGACGCTCTCGCCCCAGCCCTTGTGGCAGCACTCCAGCGCTGCGCGCATCACGTTGACGTTGCCGATGCATTCGAAGCTGAAGTCGACGCCGCCGTCGGTCATCTCGACGATCACGTCCTGGACCGGCTTGTCGTGATCCTTCGGATTGATCGTGTCGGTCGCGCCCATTTTCTTCGCGAGCTCGAACTTGCCAGGGTTGGTGTCGATGGCAAGGATCCGTCCGGCTTTGGCCTGCACCGCCCCCTGGATCACCGCCAGGCCGATGCCGCCGAGGCCGAACACCGCGACCGTGTCGCCCGCCTTCACTTTCGCCGTGTTGTGCACGGCCCCTATCCCGGTGGTCACGCCGCAGCCGAGCAGGCAGACCTTCTCCAGCGGCGCGGCGGGATTGATCACCGCCAGCGAGATCTCCGACACCACCGTGTACTCGCTGAAGGTGCTGCAGCCCATGTAGTGATGGATGAGCTTGCCCTCGTACGAGAAGCGCGTACTGCCGTCCGGCATCAGGCCTTTGCCCTGCGTGGCGCGCACGGCCTGGCAGAGATTGGTCTTGCCCGACAAGCAGAATTTGCACTTGCGGCATTCGGCCGTGTACAGCGGGATGACGTGGTCGCCGACCTTGACGCTCGTGACGCCTTCGCCGATCGCTTCCACCACGCCGCCGCCTTCGTGCCCCAGCACCGAGGGGAAGATGCCTTCCGGATCGTCGCCGCTGAGCGTGAACGCATCGGTATGGCACACGCCGGTATGGGTGATGCGCACCAGCACTTCGCCGGCGCGCGGCGGTTCGACGTCGATCTCGACGATCCGCAGCGGTTCGCCTGCGGCGAAGGCGACGGCGGCGCGTGATTTCCATGACTTCATGGAGTTCTCCGGTGCTGATGCGATCGCCAGATCATAAACCCGCACCCACCGGGTTGCGATCGCTCACGACGCCCGCCGCGCGGCTTTAGCCGGTGTTCTGGATGCCCGCCGCGATCCCGTTTACGGTCGCCAGCAACGCGCGCAGCGTGTCGTCTTCCGGGCGGTCGGCCGCTCGCCAGCGCCGCAACAGTTCCACCTGCAACAGGCTGATCGGATCGACGTAGGGATTGCGCAGGCGGATCGACAGTGCCAAGCGCGGATCGTTGCGCAGCAGTTCGTCCTCGCCGCGGATCGCGAGCACGGCGTCGCGGGTGCGCGCGAATTCCGCGGCGATGCCGGGGAACAAGTTCTCGTGCGCGTCGCCGGCGAGGCGCGAATAGCGCTCGAAGATGCCGAGGTCGGACTTGGCCAGCGCCATCTCGACGTCGTCGAGCATGGCCGCGAAGAACGGCCAGTCGCGCGCGACCTCGGCCATCGCGTCCGCGCCATGCTGCTCGACGCCATACGCCAGCGCGCTGCCGACGCCATACCACGCGGTCAGTCCCGAGCGGTTCTGCGACCAGGCGAACACCCACGGGATCGCGCGCAGGTTGGAAATGCCGCCATCGCGTCGACGCGACGGCCGCGAGCCGATGTGCAGGCGCTCGATCACGTCGATCGGCGTCGCGGCGCGGAAATAGTCGTTGAACGCGGGATCGTCGTAGACCAGCGCGCGATAGCGGTCGCGCGCGATCCCGGCGAGTGCCGTCGCCATTGCGCGCCATTGCGCCTCGCGCGGATCTGGCGCGCGCGGACGCAGGCTCGCGCGCAGCACCGCGCCGGTGGTCTGCTCGAGGTTGCGCAAGGCGAGCGCGCGGATGCCGTACTTGCGGTGGATCACCTCCCCCTGTTCGGTCACGCGCAGAGCGCCGTCGACCGATCCACGCGGCGCGGCGATGATCGCGCGCTCGGTCTTGCCGCCGCCGCGGCTGACCGACCCGCCGCGACCGTGGAAGAACGCGATGCGCACGCCAGAAGCCTGCGCCAGCGCCGACAGTTCCACCTGCGTGCGCTGCAGCGCCCAGCGCGAGGCGAGCAGGCCGCCGTCCTTGGCGCTGTCGGAATAGCCGAGCATCACCGTCTGCCGGTCGCCGCGCGCGGCCAGGTGCGCGCGATAGACCGGATCGTCGAACAGCGCGCGCATCACCTCGGGCGCGGCCTGCAGGTCGGCAACGGTTTCGAACAGCGGCGCGACATCGAGCGGCACGCGGCCTGCGCCGTCGTCGCCGTCCTCGATGCAGCCGGCGATGCGCGCCAAGGCCAGCACCGCCAACGCATCGGCAGCGCTGCGGCTCATGCTGATGATGTACAGGCCGATCGCGTGGCTGCCGTGGCGACGGCGCGCGTCGAGCACGGTGCGGAACACGTCGAGGGTCGAGGTCGCGGCTTCGGCGCCCGGACGCGCAGGCGCCTCGCCGGCGATCAGCGCGTGCAGGCGCGCGACGCGCTGCTCCACGGGACGTGCGGCCCAACCAGCATCGTCGAGCAGCGCGGCCAGTGCCTCGTCGTGCAGCGCCGAATCCTGGCGCAGGTCGAGCGCGGCGAGATGGAACCCGAACGTGCGCGCGCGGTGCATGACGCGGCGCAAGGCGAAACGTCCCGCATGTTCGCCGCGGTTTTGGACGAGGCTGGTGTCGATCACGGCCAGGTCATCGAGGAAGGCCTCGACATCGGCGTAGCCGGAGTCATCGCGAGCCTCGGAAGCCACCGTGCTGCGCGCGGTGGCACGCAGGCGCAACTCGATCCGTTCCAGCAACTGCCGATACGGCATGTCGGCCTGTCGCGGACTCGCCGGTTCGGCCTGCGGCATGCGTGCGAGGATCTGCCCGATGCGCGCGTCGACTGCTTCGTCGATGCCGATGCGGTCGCGCGTCTGCGTCAGGATCGAAGCGAGACCACGCACGTCTTGTCGGTAGTTGGCGAGGATTTGCGCGCGTTGCGCGTCGAGCGCCGCGGCGATGGTGTCGGCGCCGACGTTGGGATTGCCATCCATGTCGCCGCCGACCCAGGTGCCGAAGCGCAGCATGGTCGGCAGGTCGCGCTGTTGCCCGTACACCGCTTCGATGGCGTCGGCGAACACCTCGTAGAACACCGGCACCACGCGGTACAGCACGTCGGCGAGATAGAAGCCGACGTGCTCGCGTTCGTCGGCGACGGTCGGTTTCGTCGGCGGCGTTTCCGAGGTCTGCCATGCGGACGTCAGGGCCAGGCGGATGCGTTCGAGGTCGGAGCGCCGCTCCGACGGCGTGCGCTCGCGATCGATGTCGGCAACCAGACGCTCGACGATCTCGCGTTCCTTCTCGAGCAAGGCGCGCCGTACCGCCTCGGTGGGGTGCGCCGTGAACACCGGTTCGATCTGCAGTCGCGGCAACAGCGCGTCGAGATCCTCGTAGCGCACGCCGGCGGCGCGCAGTTCGCCCAGCACCGCCTCGAGCCCG
>JACMKK010000255.1 GCA_014380115.1 Luteimonas sp.
CACGTCAGCTATCTCGAAGGCTGCACCGCGCCGATGCGCGACGAGAACCAGTTGCACGCCGCGGTGGTCGAGCTGATCGCGCTCGACGATGCCGAGATCAAGTATTCGACCGTGCAGAACTGGTACCCCGGCGACGAGAACGGCAAGGGCGGCATCTACAACTTCGTCACCAAACGCGGCGAATGCCGTGGCGCGCGCAGCAAGATTTCGTGGACGCAGGTCGAGACCGGTTCGGCGATCACCTGGAAATACCCGAGTTGCGTGCTGCTCGGCGACGATTCGACTGGTGAATTCCATTCCGTTGCGCTGACCCACCACGCGCAGCAGGCCGATACCGGCACCAAGATGATCCATGTCGGCAAGCGCACCAAGTCGAAGATCGTCAGCAAGGGCATCAGCGCCGGGCGCGGGCAGAACTCGTATCGCGGCCTGGTCAAGGTCGAGCGCAGCGCCGAGGGCGCGCGCAACCATACGCAGTGCGACTCGCTGCTGATCGGCAAGCAATGCGGCGCGCATACCTTCCCGTATATCGAGGTCAAGCATCCCTCGGCGACGGTGGAGCACGAAGCCACCACCTCGAAGATCTCCGACGACCAGCTGTTCTACTGCCGCAGCCGCGGCCTCGGCCAGGAAGATGCGGTCAGTCTGATCGTCGACGGCTTCTGCAAGCAGGTGTTCCGCGAGTTGCCGATGGAATTCGCGGTCGAGGCGAAGAAGTTGCTGGAAGTGAGCCTCGAAGGCGCGGTGGGCTGAGATGGATGCTACGCATGCCTTTCTTGCGCCAGGCGAAACGGATCTGCGTGCATTACTGTCCGGGATGCGGCCGCGTATGCATGAGGCGCCGCTGGAATTCGTTCACGTCCCCACAGGGCACGACTCGAAGCTGCATGCCGAACCGTTGATGATGTTCCGCGAACGCGAGGGCACGACGTTTATCGTCGCGGCCTCGCCGATTGCACCGGGCGAGGAAAGCGGTCGGTTGCTATGGGCACAAATCACGCTCGACGTGCAATCCAGCCTGTCGGCCGTCGGCATGATGGCCGCCGCGTCGGCGGCGCTCGCCGCGCGCGGCATTGCCTGCAACCCGGTTTCGGCCTATCTCCACGACCACCTTTTCGTGCCTTGGCAGCGCCGCGCCGAGGCCCTCGACGCGCTCGCGCACCTTGATCACTGACGCGTGCAATTGGCACACGCGACGCATCCACACCGTGCGCACGGCGCACTACGAAGAACACACACATGCTGAAGATCGAAAACCTGCACGCCAGCATCGCCGGCCGCGACATCCTCAAGGGCGTTTCGCTCGAAGTGAAAGCAGGCGAAGTGCACGCGATCATGGGACCGAACGGTGCCGGCAAATCCACGCTCGGCAACATCCTGGCTGGACGCGACGGCTATGAAGTCACCGCCGGATCGGTGCGCTACGACGATGCGGACCTGCTGGCGCTCGAACCCGAAACGCGCGCCGCGCGCGGCGTATTCCTCGCCTTCCAGTACCCGGTCGAGATCCCGGGCGTCAACAACACCTATTTCCTGCGCAGTGCGCTCAACGCGCAGCGCAAGGCGCGCGGCGAGGCCGAACTCGACTCGATGCAGTTCCTCAAGCTGGTGCGCAAGAAGCTCGCGGTGCTGCATCTCGACGACCAGCTGCTGCATCGCGGCGTCAACGAAGGTTTCAGTGGCGGCGAGAAGAAGCGCAACGAGATCTTCCAGCTGGCCGTGCTGGAGCCGAAGCTGGCGATCCTCGACGAAACCGATTCGGGCCTCGACATCGATGCGCTGAAAACCGTCGCCGAAGGCGTCAACGCGCTGCGTTCGCCCGAGCGCGCCTTCCTCGTGATCACGCACTATCAGCGCCTGCTTGACTACATCAAACCGGACGTGGTGCACGTGCTGGCCGATGGCCGCATCGTCGAGAGCGGTGGGCCGGAGCTGGCGCTGGAGCTCGAGGCGCATGGCTATGCGTGGGTGAAGGACAGGATCGCGCCGGAGGCGGCGTGATGAGTGCCTGGTCATGAGCGCCCTCCTCGACTCCCTCGCATCCGGTTTCACTGGCGACGCCCGCCGCAAGGCGGCGCTGGACGCCGCGTTGCGCGACGGCCTGCCCGGCCCGCGCAGCGAAGCCTGGAAATACACGCCGCTGCGTGCGCTCGAGCGGCGTACGTTCGGGCGTGCCGAGGCGGACGGCCCTGTCATTGATGCCGCGCTGCTGGCGGACATTCCGGCGCCGCGGCTGGTGTTCGTCAATGGCCGGCCCTCGCTAGCGCTTTCCGACCTGGCGCTACCGGCGGGCGTGGCCTTGAGGGCCGGAGCGCATGCGGAATCCACTTCGGTCGAAACCTTCGGCCGCGCGGACGAAGTCTTCGCGCGCCTGAATGCCGCTCTTGCCGAGGAAGGCGTTGTCGTGCGCGTGGCTGCCGACACGATCGTCGAGGAACCGCTGCACGTCGTTTTCATCGGGGCGCCGGCACACCCGGACCAGGCCTGGCATCTTGCCCATCGCATCGAGATCGGCGCCGGCACGCGCGCGACCGTGATCGAACACCATCTCGCCGCTTCGGCGCACGCCCATTTCAGCAACGCCTTTACCCGCGTCGAACTGCAAGCGGGTGCGGTCCTGCTGCACGTCCGCGTGCAGAACGAAGCCAGCGGCGCGACGAGCATGCTGCGTACCGAAGCGTCCCTCGCCACGGATGCCGAGTACCGGCGCCTCGATCTCGAACTAGGTGCCGGCCTGTCGCGGCACGAACTCAACGTGCGCCTCGCCGGCGATCGCGCGCGCTTGCTGGCGAATGGCGTGCTGCCTGCGGACGGTCGCCGCCACCTCGATACCCGCCTCGGCATCGAGCACCTCGCGCGCGACACGACCTGCGACTTGTTGTGGCGCGGCGTGGCCGACGGTCGCGGGCGCGCGGTGTTCCATGGCGGCATCACGATCCATCCCGGCGCCGACGGTAGCGACGCCAACCTGTCGAGCAAGAACCTGCTGCTGTCGGAAGGCGCCGAGATCGATACGCAACCGGTGCTGGTCATCCATGCCGACGAGGTCAAGGCCGCGCACGGCGCCACCGTCGGCCAGCTCGATCCGACCGCGCTGTTCTACTTGCGCTCGCGCGGCCTGCCGCAGGCCGACGCGCGTCGCCTGCTCACGGCCGCGTTCGTGCGCGAACCGTTGGCGGTGATCGCTTCCCCGGAGTTGCGCGCGATGCTTGAAGCCAGGCTGGAAGGGGCACTCAAAGTGTTGGCCGGCGAATGAGCACGTCGCACGCCGCCTACCCTCACCCCGGCCCTCTCCCGCAAGTGGCAGGGGGAGAAAAGCGCGCGCAAGCCGAGGAGAATTGCATCGACTGGGCGCGTGTCCGCGCCGACTTTCCGCTGCTGCAGCGGCAGGTGCACGGCAAGCCGCTGGTCTACCTGGATTCCGCCAATACCGGCCAGAAGCCGGCGGTGGTGATCGAAGCCGTCGATGATTTCTATCGCCTCCGCAACGCCAATGTCAGCCGCGCGGTGCACCAGCTCGGCAGCGAGGCCACTGAAGCCTTCGAAGGCACGCGTACCAAGCTCGCCGCGTTCGTCAACGTGCACCGCGACGAGCTCGTGCTGTGCAGCGGCACGACCTTCGCGATCAACCTCGTCGCCTATTCGTGGGCGCTGCCGCGACTGCAGCCCGGCGATGCGATCCTGCTGACGCGCATGGAGCACCACGCCAACATCGTGCCGTGGCAGCTGGTTGCCAATCGTACCGGCGCGACGATCAAGGTGGCCGAGCTCACGCCCGAAGGCGTGCTGGATCTCGACGCATTGCACGCCGCGATGACGCCCGAGGTGAAACTGCTGGCGCTCGCCCACGTCAGCAACGTCCTCGGTACCGTCAATCCCGTGCAGGCGATCTGCCGCGAGGCTCGTCGTCGCGGCATCGCGACGCTGATCGACGGCTCGCAGGCGGTGCCGCACCGCCCGGTCGACATCAAGGCGATCGGCTGCGACTTCTACGCCTTCACCGGCCACAAGATGTGCGGCCCCACCGGTACCGGCGCGCTGTGGGCGCGCCGCATTACATGTCGCCCGAACAGGCGATGGGCAAGCCGGTCGACGGTCGCAGCGACTTGTACGCCGTTGGTCTGTTGCTTTACGAAATGCTGCTGGGCAAGCCGCCATTCGATGGCGACGATTCGTATGCGGTTGGATACAAGCACGTGCACGAACACCCAGTCCCG
>JACMKK010000256.1 GCA_014380115.1 Luteimonas sp.
CGGGCAGGCCCAGCTGCACAGCTGGCAGCCGATGCATTTGTCCTCGTCGACCAGCACGATGCCGTCTTCGGCGCGCTTGTAGCTGGCGCCGGTCGGACACACGGTGACGCAGGCGGGCGTTTCGCAGTGCAGGCAACTGCGTGGGAAATGCAATGTAAGGGCCGGCAGCGTCACGGCAGGCTGTGCGGCTTCGACGGCGATGCCGTCGCTCGATGTGCACGCCGTGGTCGGCGCCACTTCGTAGCTGTGCACACGGTTGAACCAGACCCCGAACGGATCCTTGCCGTAAGGGTTCTCGTCGGTGAGCGGCCCGGCGATACCGCCTGCGTTCCACTCCTTGCAACTGGTCGCGCAGGCATGACAGCCGACGCACGTGTCGAGGTCGATCACCAGGCCGAGCTTGACCTTCGACGGCGGCGGCAGGTCGGTCATGGCGACGTCTTCTTTTTCTTGAGCATCCAGATGCCGACCGCCAGCAAGGCCAGCCCGAAGACGACCCCCGGCAGGTGTGCCATCAGCGCGGGCGAGCGCGGGACGAAGCGTTCGATGCCGGCGAAGCCGCCCAGCGCCGTCACCGCGACCAGCACCAGCGCCGCCGCGATGCAGATCCAGCCGACGACGATGCGCAGCAGGTTCATGCTCCACGCTTCCTGCGCAGGTCGGCGCCGTAGCGCAAGGGATGTTCATCGGCCTGCGCGAACGCGATCGGCGCGAATTGCGGCGCGCTCTGCCTGGCTGTTTGCGCATCGGTCTGCGCGGCAGCCTCGGCGGACTTGCGGATCGACACGCGCAGGTCGAACCACGCCGCCTGCCCGGTCACGGGATCGGCATTGGCGTAGTCGCCCTTGGGCGTGATGTCCGAAATCAGGTGGTTCAACAGGAATCCCTTTTCGCCTTCCGGCGCATCCTTGGCGAGTTTCCACGCGCCCTTGCGCTTGCCGATCGCATTCCAGCTCCAGACCGTGTCAGGCTGCATGTTGCCGGCGAACTTCGCCTGCACGGTGATCTTGCCGTGGTGCGAGGCGACCTCGATCCAGTCCTCGTCGGCGATGCCGTACTTCGACGCGGTGTCGGGATGCAGGTACAGCCAGTTGCGCGTCGCGATCTGTCGCAGCCAGGCGTTCTGCGAACCCCAGGCGTGATACATGAACATCGGACGCTGGGTGATGGCGGACAGCGGGAAGCGCTCGCTCCGTGCACCCCCCTGGCCAGCGTCGGGTGCCTCGCGCAACGACAGCTGCGCGCCTTCGAACGGTTCATACCAGATCGGCAACGGATCGAAATAGGTCGCCACGCGCTCGCGATGCTCGGGCGGCGGCTGCAGCGCGCCGTGTCCCTGCGCGGCCAGCCGGAACTTCTGCAGCGTCTCCGAATACAGTTGCAACACGATAGGCTCGGTGCCCGCGACGAAACCGAAGCGTTGCGCCCACTCCAGATAGCCGCGATTGCCCATCTTGAAGTAACGCGCGTGTTCGGGAATCTCTTCGCGCCAGAAGCCGTTGTTGGCGATGTAGGCCTCGAGCTGTGCCGGATTCGGCGCGCCTTTGCCGTGCTGCGTGCCATCGGCGCCGCGCCAGCCGGCGAGCAGGCCGACACCAGGCGCGCGCTCGTGGCGGACGATGTAGTCGGCATAGTCGCGATACGCCGGCGAGCCGTCCGCATGCACCATGCCGGGCAGGCCGAGCCGCGCGCCGAGGTCCAGCAGCACCGACTGGAAGCCGCGCACGTCGCGCGGTTTGCCGTCGGCATGCGCCGCATCGGCGGCGCCCTGCGTGGCTGGATCGAACAGCGGGTGCCGGATCGCGTCCGCGGCGCCATCGGCATCGGAGATCGGCCGATCGAGCAGGCTGATCGCGTCGAAGCGCTCGAGGTAGGTCGTGTCCGGCAGCACCAGGTCGGCGTAGGCGACCATCTCGCTGGCATAGGCGTCGGAATAGATGATGCGTGGGATCTTGTAATCGCCGCTGGCGTCTTTGTCGGTCAGCCACTGCATCGTCTCGCGCGTGTTCATCGCCGAGTTCCAGCTCATGTTGGCCATGAACATCAGCAGCGTGTCGATCGGATACGGATCGCCCGCGTGCGCGTTGCGGATCACCGTGTGCAGCATGCCGTGCGCGGCCAGCGGATAGGCCCAGGAGAAGGCGTGGTCGATGCGGCGCGGCTGCCCGTGTTCGTCGACCAGCAAGTCTTCGGGCGCGTGCACGAAGCCGAGCGGCGGTGCATCGAGCGCGCCGTTGTCCTTGCGCGCCTTGCCCGGACGGTTGCCCGGCGGCGACGGCTTCGGGAACGGCGGCTGGTAGCGGAACGAACCCGGTGCATCGACCGCGCCCAGCAGCAACTGCAGCAGGTGCAGTGCGCGGCAGGTGTGGAAGCCGTTGCTGTGCGCGCTGATGCCGCGCATCGCGTGCATCGCCACCGGCCGGCCGACCATCCCGGCGTGTTCGCGGCCCCAGGCGTCGGTCCATGCGATCGGCAGCGTCAGGTTGCTCTCGAATGCCGCTTCAGCGAGTTCACGCGCGATGCGACGAATGGTGTCGGCGGGAATGCCGCAGCGTTCGCTGGCGACGTCGGGCGAATACTGCGGGTCGAGATAGCGTTCGGCGACGAGTTGGAAGACCGGGACGGTTTTTCTGCCATCGGCCAGCGTGTATTCGCCAACGACGGCTGGCGAGATGTCGATGGCATCGGCGCGGGCTTCTGCTCCCTCCCCTGCGACTGCAGGGGAGGGTTGGGGAGGGGTTTCGGCGTTTGTGGGAGTGCCTGCCTCGGGCAAGATCTGAGATTGGTAAGACTTGCCTTCCGCATCCTCGGATCCAACGGCACCCCTCCCCAGCCCTCCCCTGCGCGCAGGGGAGGGGGCTAGAGCACCACGATCCCAGCACAACGGATTGCCATCGGCATCGCGCGCGAACAAGCCATCGTCCGCGGCGCCCGGATTGCGAACCACCAGCCAGTGCGCATTCGCATAGCGCACCAGGTAATCCAGGTCGATGCGGTCCACACGTAGCAGTTCGTGGATCAGTGCGAACGCGAACAGGCCGTCGCTGCCGGGACGGATGCCGATCCATTCGTCGGCGATCGCGCCGTAGCCGGTGCGCACCGGATTGACCGCGACGATCTTGGCGCCGCGCGCTTTCAGCTTGCCCAGGCCGAGCTTGATCGGATTGGAGTCGTGGTCTTCGGCCACGCCCCACAGCATGAAATAGCGCGCGTGGTCCCAGTCCGGTTCGCCGAACTCCCAGAACGAGCCGCCCAACGTGTACAGCCCGCCCGCGGCCATGTTGACCGAGCAGAAGCCGCCGTGTGCGGCGTAGTTGATCGTGCCGAACTGTTGCGCCCACCAGCCTGTCAGGGCCTGCGATTGGTCGCGGCCGGTGAAGAATGCCAGCTCATCGGGATTGCGCTCGCGGATCGGCGCCAGCCAATCCGTGGCGATCTGCAGCGCTTCCTCCCATTCGATCTCGCGGAACTCGCCACTGCCGCGTTCGCCCACGCGCAGCATCGGCTTGGACAAGCGTGCCGGCGAGTAGTGCTGCATGATCCCGGCAGCGCCCTTCGCGCAGAGCACGCCCTGGTTGACCGGATGCGCGGGATTGCCCTGGATGTAGCGGATCCTGCCGTCCTGCAGCCACACCTTGATGCCGCAACGGCAGGCGCACATGTAACAGGTGGTGGTCTTGACCTCGTCGCCGGGTGAGGGCGAGAGGTTGAGCGTGGGCTGCTTCATGCCGGATGCTGGCGCGGGCCTCGGAGAGCGGATGTGCGGCAAGCTTAAACGAGCGCGAGCCCGGCACCGCGTCGCGTGTCTCCACCGCGGGTTCACGGGCCATCGCTGACGCTGGCCCGCGGCCCGCAACGGACAGGACGATGATTGCCAGATATTCGCTGCTCGTCCTGCTGTCGCTTGGTTCCTTCCATGCCTGCGCGCAGTTCTCGATCTCCGTCGGTGTCGCCCGCGACATCGACGATGTCGGAACCCAGGTCGCCACGTTCGCCTACCTGACCCGGCACAGGCACCCCTGGGAATTCACGGCCGGCCATCTGTTCGAGCGCAACGACAGTCGCTATCACACGGCCAGCACGACGTTCGTGGCCGCGAGTCGGCGCCTGACCTGGCGGCGCTGGTTCGTCAGCGGTGGCGTGGCGCTGGTGGACGCCGACAACGAGGTCCTGTCCGGCCCGCTGCAGTTCTATACCGGTGCAGGTTACGCGGGCAAACACTGGACGCTGTCGCTACGCCATCTGTCCAACGCCGACATCCGCGGCCGCAATCGTGGCGAAACCTTCGTGTTGCTCGGTTACGGAGGGTGATGTCGATCGGTTCGAGGCTAGCTGTTGCCTTCTCCCGCCTGCGGGAGAAGGAGGCGCGCAGCGCCGGATGAGGGTGCGGCTTTACCCGTCGTATCCACCAGATGGCGGCACTACTGCGGCGGGTCGACCCGCAGTGTCGGATCGTTGAAGCGCGAATAGCGGATCGTGGTATCGGCCGTCTGGCCCTGCGCCGTGCTGCTGGCCCGGATCTGCACCGGCAGTCCGTTACTGCCGATCCACATGGTGACGTCGGACGGCTGCGGCTGGGTGTTGTGGACCAGGTACTTGCGCGCGGGACCGCCGTCGATGACCTCGCTGCCCTGCGCCTCGACCGTCATCGTGGCCGCGTTCTCGGCCAGCTTGACCGGGTCGCGCCACTGGCCGAGCGTGCCCTTCGGCATCGGCACCTTCAGGACCTTGCCCTGCATGTCCATGTACATCGTGTCGCCGACGATGTACTGCGTCCCCATCGGCATCTGCATGCGGTAGCGATCGGGCGCGACGAAGTCGACCTCGTTGGTGATGGCGCCGCGCGGACCGCCGCTGACCTGCATGCTGGCGTGGTAGCTGTCCAGGGCCAGGAATTTCTTCATCGATGCCGTGATCTCGTCCTTGGGACTCGCCAGCGGGTTGAGGGCGGCTGCCGCTGCGGCGATCCTCGAAGGAGCACTCGCGGCCGGGCTGTCGGTACCGGCGGGCGTGGAGGTTGCCGCAGCCGCGGAGGGCGCATCCGCCGATGGCGGTGTCGCAGGCTTGCAAGCGGCAAGCACGCACAGCGCCAACACCGCGAGGGCAGGGGCGAGCGGAAGGATGCGACGCGACATGCAAGGCTCCGGGACGGCGGGTGGATACAGGCAGAACGTTGCGACAGCGAGGGAACCGGCCAGCGCGGCCAAGCTCGTGTGGACGCGCCCCGCCTCGCTCTTCCCGGTATTCTCCCGGAATGGACCGCTACGAACGCATTCTCTCGCTGCACCGCATCCTCAAGACCGCGCGCTATCCGGTGACGGTGGCGCGGCTGCAGGACGACCTCGGCTGCTCGCGCGCCACCGTCTACCGCGATCTCGCCTTCCTGCGCGATGCGCTGATGGCGCCGGTGGTCGGCGATGGCGAAGCCGGCTTCCGCTACCAGGCCGAGGAGGGCGGGCGCTTCGAGTTGCCCGGGTTGTGGTTGAACTCCGAGGAACTGCACGCCTTGCTCGCCGCGCAGCAATTGCTCTCGCGCAGCGGCGGCGGCGTGCTGTCGTCGGCGCTGGCGCCACTGCAAGGCCGCATCGAGAAGCTGCTGGCCGAACATTCCACCGGCAAGCGCTGGCCGGTCGAGCGCGTGCGCGTGATCCCGCACCGCACGCGGCGCATGGATGAACATGCCTTCCGCACCGTGTGTTCTTCGGTGCTCGAGCGCAAACAGCTGAGCTTCGAATACCGCGCGCGCTCCACCGACGAGCGCACGCGCCGCACGGTCTCGCCGCAACGCATCACCCATTACCGCGACAACTGGTACCTCGACGCCTGGGACCACGATCGCGAGGCGCTGCGCAGCTTCTCGGTCGATCGCATCAGCGCCGCGCGCCAGCTCGATGCGGTGGCGCGCGACATCGACGAACCGGAATTGAACCAGCATCTCGCCGGCAGCTATGGCATCTTCTCCGGCCCGCCCAAAGGCTGGGCCACGATCGTGTTCAGCGCCAAGGCCGCGCGCTGGGTCGCCGACGAGCACTGGCATTCGCAGCAGCAGGGCAAGCACCTCGCCGACGGACGTTACGAGTTGAAGATTCCCTACAGCGCGCAGCGCGAGCTGTTGATGGACGTGCTGCACTACGGCTCCGATGCCGAGATCATCGAGCCGCCATCGCTGCGCGAGCAGGCGCGGTCGCTGCTGCAGCTGGCGCTGTCGAACTATGATCGCTGAGGCGGCGAGCGGCGGCCACGAAGCAGCGTGCGCGGTGCGCACGACCGATCGCCTGGACCGCCTGCGCGCGCGCAACGCACGCTACGGCCGATGACGCCGGCAGAAGCGCCGAAGATCGCACGCAAGGAAAAGGTCGCGCTCGCGCTCGGCGCCGGCGGTGCGCGCGGCCTGGCGCAGATCGGCGTGATCGAGGCGCTGGATGCGCGCGGTTTCGACATCGTCACGATCGCCGGTGCCTCGAGCGGCGCGCTGGTCGGCGGCGTGTTCGCGGCAGGCAAGCTCGGCGACTTCTGCAAGGCGCTGGAGGGCATGGATCGCGCCGATTTCCTGCGGCTGGTCGATCCGGTCATCGGTCGCCCCGGCCTGCTGCGCGGCACGCGCCTGGTCGATGCCATGCGCGAGGTGGTCGGCGATCCGATGATCGAAGCACTGCCGATCCAGTTCACCGCTGTCGCGGTCGACCTGGTCCGGCAACGCGAGGTCTGGCTGCGACAAGGGCCTTTGTGGGATGCGCTGCGCGCCTCGTTCGCGATCCCGGGCCTGTTCACGCCGCATGTCGTGCATGGCCGCGAACTGGTCGACGGCGGCCTGCTGGCGCCACTGCCGATCGCGGCGACGCGCATGTCCGACGCGCACCGGCTGATCGCGGTCGACATGCATGGCTGGCCCGAAAGGCCGCCTGGTGAGCCAGCCGAGCTCCATGGCCGGGGCGGTGCGAAGGACAGGGAATCCCTGGGTGGACGCGTCGGTGACTGGATCGAGCGCAAGCTCGGCGGCGATCCGGACGACATGGGCCTGACCGAGGCGATGTCGCGCGCGCTGGACACGATGCAGGCACAGATCGCGCGCGTGCAACTCGCCCTGGATCCGCCGGAACTGGTGATCCGCATTCCGCGCGATGCCTGCCAGTTCTACGAGTTCTGGCGGGCGAAGGAACTGGTCGAGGTCGGCCGCGCCGAGGCCGAGAAGGCGCTCGACGCCGCGGGTTACTGACGCTTCGTAGCGCGCGCCCTGCGCGGCATTGATCGTTACAACGAATGAATTCGGTGCCAAGTCGTGCGCGCAGCGCGCGCTACGGATGTTCGGGATCGGCGAAGCCCAGCTTGCCGACCTGCTCGGGCACCTGCGGCACGCGCCGCAACTTGTCGGTGTTGACGCCATGGCTGCGCATACGTCGCTCCAGGTCCGCATACAGGGCGTCGTCCATGACCGGCTCCCGTGCCAGGATCCAGGCGAGGTCGCTGTCGGGATGGGCCACCAGCGCCCACGCGTAGTCCGGCGCCACCTCCAGGATGCGGTACTTGGCCGGCGCGACGCGCAAGAGCCACGCCGTCCATTCGCGATCGCCCGTGCCGGCCTTCACCGTCGCGCGCGCCACGCGCATTTCCAGCGGCTGCGCGAAGCCGGTGCGGTAGAAGTAGCGCACGCCGATGTCGCGATCATCGCGCAACGTGAACTCGTCCACGCTGGCGACGTGTCCCCGCTCGCCGAAATACGGCACATGCGAGATCACGTGCCAGCGACCCATGAAGCGTGGCAGATCGATCGGCGGGGCCTCGGTGGGCGCGGGCTTCGTCGCGCAGGCCGCCAGCAGGCAGGCCAGCACGAGCAGCCCGAGCCATCGCGTTGCCAGTGCGTGCAGTCGCCGCTCAGGGACACGGCGGCTCGCGGATGCGGAACATCGGGTCACTCGAAAACTCCAGCGGGCGCGGCGAGGGATCGGGACATGCCAGGACTCCGTACCGAAGGTCGCCAGCGTCCACGACTCTAGGGGAAGAGGGTGTCAAGAATGCAATCGCAGCCCGTGAGATGGCA
>JACMKK010000257.1 GCA_014380115.1 Luteimonas sp.
AGAACTTGTAGCCGCGGCGGTATTCGAACTTGTCGACCGCCTTCATCAGGCCGATGTTGCCTTCCTGGATCAGGTCGAGGAACTGCAGGCCGCGATTGGTGTACTTCTTGGCGATCGAGATCACCAGGCGCAGGTTGGCCTCGACCATTTCCTTCTTGGCCTTGCGTGCCTTGGCTTCGCCGTAGGCCATCGCCCGGCTGATGTCCTTGAGGTCGGCCAGGGTCACGGCCATCGCGTTCTCGATCGAGAGCGTGGCTTCCTGCTCGGCGATGATCTGGTCCTTGACCTCGCGCAAGCCCGAAGACCACTTCTGCTTGCGCTTTAGGACTTCATCGACCCAACCGGTGTTGGTCTGGTTGCCGTCCCAGGCGCGGATGAAGTCCTTGCGCGGCATCTTCGCCACGCGCACCGACAGGTCGAGGATGCGGCGCTCGTGGTCCTTGATCTGCGCAACCACCTCGCGCAGCTTGCGCACCAGCGTGTCGGTCAGCGGCAGTGGCAGCTTGAGCGTCATGAACTGCTCGGCCATCTCCTCGCGCAACTTCAGCACCGGCTTGGCGCTGGCACCGTTCTTGGCATAGGACTTCTGGAACTTGGCGTAGTTGGCGGCGAGCGCCTCCATGCGGCGCGCGACTTCGAGCGGATCGGGGCCGGTCGGGCCGGCTTCCTCTTCCGCAGCGTCGTCGTCGGCATCTTCGTCGTCGTTTTCGGCCGCTTCGGCGAGCGCCGTCGCCGCTTCGGCCTTGGCGAGTTCGGCGGCAGCGTTTTCCTCTTCGGTGCCGACGAAGCCGACCACGATCTCGGCCAGGCGCTTCTTGCCCGCCTTGTGCAACTCGTAATCCTCGAGCAGCAACTGGATCGTCCACGGGAAGCTCGCCAGCGAGGACGACATCTGGGTGAGGCCTTCCTCGATGCGCTTGGCGATCGCGATCTCGCCTTCGCGCGTCAGCAGTTCGACCGTACCCATCTCGCGCATGTACATGCGCACCGGATCGGTGGTACGGCCGCCTTCGGCATCGAGCGCGGTCAGGGTCGCCGCGGCTTCTTCAGCCGCGGTGTCGTCGACCTCGCGATTGCCGGTCGTGTTGTCTGCAAGCAACAGCGTGTCGGCATCGGGTGCGACTTCGTGCACTTCGATGCCCATGCCGTTGATCATGCCGATGATGTCTTCGATCTGCTCCGGATCGACGAGGTCGTCGGGGAGGTGATCGTTGACTTCGGCGTAGGTCAGGTAACCCTGTTCCAGGCCCTTGCTGATCAGCTGCTTGATGTCGTTTTGCGGGGCTGCTGGACGTTCGTTGGCCATATAAGGCGCGCCACCGGAGGTAAAGTGAACCCGTAATGATACCAGCCCTGCGAGCCGGGTCAGGCTCTCAGCAGGAAGGTGACCGGGCCGTCGTTGACCAGGCTGACCGTCATATGGGCACCGAAGCGCCCGGTTTCCACCCCATGCGGGTGTTTTTGGCGGCAACTGCGCGCAAGTTCGGCGAAGATCCGTTCAGCCTCGGCCGGCGTCGCGGCCGTGCTGAAGCCCGGGCGCATGCCGGAGCCGGTATCCGCGGCGAGCGTGAACTGGCTGACCAGGAGCAGGCCGCCGCCGGTGTCGGCCAGCGAGCGGTTCATGCGTCCCTCGTCGTCGCCGAAGACCCGATAGCCCAGCAGGCGCTCGACCATCCGCGCGACCTGGGCGTCACCATCCCCTGGCTGCACGCCGACCAGGGCCAGTAACCCGGGGCCGATCTCGCCGACGGTCTCGCCTTCGACGACGACCGATGCCTGGGACACGCGTTGGATGAGGGCGAGCATGGGAATGGGAAATAGGGAACCGGAAAGAGCGTACCAGCGGCAATGCATGCTCGAGATGCACCCAGGCTCAGCACACCTGCTGACCGGCTCCGGCCTCGACCTCCCGCTAGACTTCCCGGATGCCCACCCTCATGGCACGCCTGCTCTACGCCTTCGCCTTCGCGCTCTCGCGACTGCCGTGGCCATGGCTGCGACGCCTCGCCGACGGCATGGCCGCGCTCTGGATCCGTCGCGACAAACGCGAAAGCCGGGTCGCACGACGCAACCTGGAACTGGCGTATCCACAATTGCTGCCCGCGCAACGCGAAGCCCTGCACCGCGACATCCTGCGCACCACCACGCGGCAGACGCTCGAGACGCTGTCCCTGTGGACGCACCCGCGCGATCGCAACCTGCGCCTGATCCGCGAACACGAGGGCGTGGCGCTATTCGACACGGCCATCGCCGCGGGCCGCGGCGTGATCGTGGCCGCGCCGCACTACGGCAACTGGGAACTGCTGAACCAGTGGCTGGCGTCACGCACGCCGCTGGCGATCCTGTATCGCCCGCCCGAATCGGCCGTCGGCGAGGCCTTCCTGCGCATGGTCCGCGCCGACGACGATGACCGCGTGACCCAGGTCCGCGCCGAGGGTCCGGGCATCCGCCAGCTCTACAGGCTGCTCAAGGGCGGCGGCGTGGTCGGCATCCTGCCGGACCAGCAACCGAAGGCCGGCGATGGTGAATTCGCGCCATTCTTCGGCGTCGACGCGCTGACGATGACCCTGGTGGGCCGCCTGGCCGAGCGCACCGGCGCGACGGTGTTGTTCGCTTACTGCGAGCGCAGCGGCGCCGACCTGCGCTTCGCGCTGCGTTTCGAAACCGCCCCCGCCGAGATCGCCGATCCCGATTCGCGCATCGCCGTGGCGGCGCTGAACGACGCCGTCGAGCGCATCGCGCGACGCGATCCGGCGCAATACCAATGGACCTACAAGCGCTACACCGCTCAGCCGCCCGCCAGCGGGCGCGACAATCCCTATCGCGACCTGGAGCACGACCGATGAAAGGACGGGACCGATGAACGAACCGGACAGCGCAGCACCGCCGGCTGAACCCGCGGCGACGATGCCGGAGTCCGACTGGCAGCCGCTGCCGGCGCGCGCGCGGACGCTGTTCGTCCTCTCCGGCGTGTTCGGATTCCTGATCCCTGCGCTGGTCGCCTTCATTCCGATCGGATTGTTCGTCAAACCCGTGGGGTTGGCATCGGCCTTGGCCGTGCTGCAATTACTCGTACTCCCCGCGTTCGGCGCGTGGCTGGGGCGCAAGCAATATCGCCATACGCGGTGGAAGCTCGACGGCATCGGCTTCTCGCTGCGGCGCGGGCGCCTGTGGCAGTCGGAAACTTGCGTGCCGACCTCGCGCGTGCAGCACCTGGACCTCAAGCGCGGGCCGCTCGAACGCCGCTTTCGCCTGGCGACCCTGGTGATCCACACCGCCGGCACGCGCGACAGCGCGGTCAGCGTGTCCGGCCTCGACGACGACGATGCCGAACGGCTGCGCGACCACCTCGCCCGCCAACTCGACGACGACGCGGACTGAGCGCGATGACTGCCGCACTCGATCACGCCGACGCGCCCGACCGGCGCCTGCATCCGCTGTCGTGGCTGTTCGTGCTGCTGCAGCAGCTCAAGCAGTTCATCCTGCCGCTGATCGCACTGTTCTTCTTCGGCCGCGGCAGCTCTGATCAGTACGGCGGGAACGAGCTCTGGCCGCTGATCGGCGTCGGCGTACTGGCGCTGGCATCGCTGTGGCAGTACTTCACCTATCGCTATCGCATCACGGGCGACAGCTTGATCGTCAAGAGCGGGCTGTTCGAACGCAGCCTGCGGCAGATCCCGTTCGCGCGCATCCACAACGTGGCGGTGCACCAGTCGCTGCTGCATCGCCTGTTCGGCGTGGCCGAAGTGCGGCTGGAATCGGCCGGCGGCAAGAAACCCGAGGCGCAGATGCGGGTGCTCAAGCTCGACGATGCCATCGCATTGGAACTGCTGGTGCGCCGCAGCAGCCATGTCTCCGCGGACGCTGTCGCGCAGCCCGCTGAAATCGGCGATCTGCTGCTGCAACTGCCGCCTGCCGAGGTCCTGCGGCTCGGGCTGATCTCCAATCGCGGCCTGGTCGTGGTCGGCGCCGGCGTCGCGGCGTTGTCCCAGGTTAGCCCGCGCATGTTGCCGAACCTGTTCGAGGACTGGGGCAAGACGCTGTTCGGTTTGGCCGGTAGCCAGCAGTTCGACTTCGTGCATTACGCCTTGGTCGGCGCCAGCCTGTTTGCAGGATTGGTGCTGGTGCTGCGGCTGTTCTCGGTGCTGCTGGCCTTGCTGCAGTACTACGGTTTTCGATTGGAAGAACACGGCCGGCGCCTGACCGTCGAACGCGGCCTGCTGACACGCTGGCGCACCAGCGTGCCGCGCCGCCGCATCCAGGCCTGGACCCTGCGCGAGGGCGTCATGCATCGGCTGCTGAAGCGGCGCACGCTGGAGATCGACACGGCGGTGGTCGAGGAACAGAACGAATCGCGCGCGCTACGCGAACTCGCACCGGTGGCGACGCCCGCCGAATGCGAGGCGTTGATTCGTCACCTGCTGCCCGGGGCCGCGTGGCCGCCGCCGCAATGGCAGCCGCTGCATGCCAAGGCCTGGTGGCGGCTGCTGCTGCCGGGCGCCGTATTCGCCGCGGTGTTGTGCGCGGTACTGACGTGGCGCTTCGGCGTGTGGGGCTTGCTCGGCTTGGGCTGGCTGGCGTGGGCGATCTTCGAATCGCGCCAGCACGCGCAGCGCGCGGGCTATGCACTCGATGCGGGGCTGGTCGCTGTGCGTGGCGGCTGGTGGTCACGCCATTGGCGCTTCGCCGAACTCGACAAGCTGCAGGCCTTGCGCCTGACACAGTCGCCGCTCGATCGGCGCTTCGGCATGGCCTCGCTGTGGCTCGACACCACCGGTGCCGGCACGTTCGCACCGCCGTTGCGGATCCGCTATCTGGCCGAATCCAAGGCGCGCGCCCTGCACGCGAAGCTGGGCCGGGAAATCGCGCGCAGGCCGCTGCGTTGACGCCGGATCAGGCGCTCGGGCCCCAGTAGCCGAGCGCTGCCCGGATCTTCAGCGCGCGCAGCACGGACGCCAGAGGCTTGCGTCGCAGCGGCCCCAGCGCGCCGGAGAGCAAGCGTTCGGTCGCTTCAAGCACGCGTTGTGACGAGCGGCCGTCGCGATAAGGATGGATGGCGTCCGCATACGCGGCGATGGCGGCGCGCAACGTCGCCGGGGGCGCGAAGGCCAGCTCGAGCATGCTCGATAGCTGTGCCGGATCGTCGAAATCCAGCATGTGCGGCTTCGGTGCGCGATTGCGGAAGGTGACGACCGGCTTGTGCTGCACCACGAACTCCGAGACCAGCGACGTGGTGTCGGCCACGAGCACGTCCGCCGCGCGCTGCGCGGACATCACGGCTTCGGGTTCGACGAAACAGGCGTTCGCGCCCGCCAGCGCGCGGTAGCGGGCGAACAGTTCCGGCGCGCACTTCGGGTGCAGCGTCAGCAGCCAGTAGCGATCGCCGCGCGCGATGTCGGCCGCGATCGCGCCATGCAGGTGCGGCGCCGCGCTGAGGCGCTCGGTGAAGGTCGAGCCGAACAGCACCACAGGCCGGCCGTTGGCGGGCGCGCGCAACCCCGCCGCAGTCCCGTGGTCGGGCTGAAAAAGCGGATCGAGTTTCGG
>JACMKK010000258.1 GCA_014380115.1 Luteimonas sp.
AGTGCCCGGGTTTGGATCACCACCGCCGACCATGCGCAGGCCCTGGCTGTAGCGCCCGAGGCGCGTTTCGGACAGGAAGAGGCGCGTGCAATCCACATCGAGGTCGATACGGACCAGCGCTACCAGCGCATGCTGGGCTTCGGCGCAGCGATCACCGATGCCTCCGCCTGGCTGATCCAGCACCGCATGTCGCCGACGCAGCGCGATGCACTGCTGCGCGAGCTGTTCGGCCGCGAGGGCGACGGCGTCGGCTTCGGCTTCACCCGGCTGACGATCGGCGCCTCGGATTTTTCCCGGCATCACTACAGCCTGGACGACGTGCCGGCGGGAGAGTCCGATCCGGAACTCGCGCATTTCAGCATCGCGCCCAACCGCGGCGACGTGATCCCGGTGACGCGCGCCGCGCTGGCCGTCAATCCCGATCTCAAGGTCATGGCTTCGCCATGGAGCGCGCCCGCCTGGATGAAGACCACCGACAGCCTGATCCAGGGCACGCTGCAGCCGCAGTACTACGACGCGTTCGCGCGTTACCTGGTGCGGTACGTCGACGCCTATGCGGCCGAAGGCATCCCGATCTTCGCGCTCACGCTGCAGAACGAACCTTCGTTCGAACCCAAGGACTACCCGGGCATGCGCCTGAGCGCGCAGGCGCGTGCGCAGATCATCGGCCTGCACCTCGGACCGATGCTCGCGCAGCACGCAACGACGGTGCAGATCTTCGACTGGGACCACAACTGGGACTTGCCGCAGGAGCCGTCGGCAGTGCTGGCCGACCCGGTTGCCTCGCGTTACGTCTCCGCGGTGGCCTGGCATTGCTATGCCGGCGAGGTCTCCGCGCAAAGCCAGGTGCACGATGCGTATCCGGACAAGGATGCGTATCTGACCGAATGCTCCGGCGGCACCTGGGAGCCCGTGAAAAGCGGCGGGTTGACGTTGCAGGCACGACAGCTCGTCATCGGCACCACGCGAAATTGGGCGCGCGGCGTGTTGTTCTGGAACCTGGCGCTCGACGAGAACCGCGGTCCGCACGCCGGCGGCTGCGACACCTGCCGCGGCATCGTGACGATCGACTCGCGCAATGGCACCGTGACGCGCACGGACGACTACTACGCGCTGGCCCACGCCAGCCGCTTCGTGCGACCGGGCGCCTGGCGCGTGGCGTCGAGCGAGGCGCAGTCGGATGTCGACAATGTCGCTTTCCTCAACCCGGACGATGGCTCGATCGTGCTGGTGGTGACGAATTCAGCGGCTGCGCCGCGCGAAGTCTCGATCGGCGAGGCGCAGCGCAGGTTCGCTTACACCTTGCCGGGCAAGAGCCTGGCCACGTTCGTGTGGCATGCTGCCGGCAGGTAGGGATACCGGTCGAGCAAGGGAGCATCCGGCGCCATGCGCATACGAATCGAGGACGTCGCCGCCGCCGCCAACGTGTCGATGAAGACCGTTTCGCGCGTGCTCAACAACGAACCGAACGTGCGCGAGGAAATGCGCAAGCGCGTCGAGGAAGCAGTGCAGCGGCTGCAGTACCGGCCCAGCCATTCCGCGCGCAGCCTGGCCGGGCAGCGTTCCTACGCGGTGACGTTCGCTTATGAAAATCCGTCGCTGAACTACCTCATGGAAATCCAGAGCGGCGTGCTCGAGGCCTGCCGCGCACACCACTACAACCTGCTGCTGGCGCCGCTGGCCTATGGCGACCGCGAATCGATCAGTGAGCTCACCGGCTTGCTGGAGCACTTCGGTTCCGACGGCTTCGTGCTGATCCCGCCGCTCGCCGACGACTTGGCGTTGCTGGCCTTTCTCGAAGAACGCGGAATTCCATTCGCGAGCGTCACGCCGCGCGCAGGCAACGGCCGCATGGGCGTGACGATGGACAACCATGCCGCGGTCTGCGACCTGATGGCGCAGTTGGTGGAGCTGGGACATCGACGCATCGGCCATATCCAGGGACATCCCGACCACGGCGCCAGCGAATGGCGCCTGTCCGGCTATCGCGATGCGCTGCAACTGGCCGGGATCGCATACGACCCGGAGCTCGTGGTCGCAGGCGAGTTCACGTTCGAATCGGGCGTCCGTGCCGGTAACCGCCTGCTCGACCTGTCGCAACGGCCCACCGCGATCTTCGCCGCCAACGACGACATGGCCGCCGGCGTGCTGCGCGTGGCGAGCGAACGCGGCCTGTCCATTCCGCGCGATCTGTCGGTGTGCGGCTTCGACGACACGCCGATCTCACGCCACGTCTACCCGGCGCTCACCACCGTGCGCCAACCCACGCGCGACATGGGTCGGCTCGCGACGCTGGAACTGCTCAAGGCCATCCGCCAGCCCGGCGCCGGCGCGATGATCGCGGTCGATTACGCCTTGCAGCTGCGCGAGTCCATCGCCGTCGCGCCCGGGTAAGCGGAACCTCAACAGCAGCGGAATCCACCACCGCCATAGCGCGCATCCTGACGCTGCCGGAAGAACGTCGCGTAGTCGGGAATCTCGCGCTCGGGATGATGCGTGAGCAGGTGCTGCACGTAGTTGTCGTAGTCAGGCACGCCGCAGCACAGCCGCGCGGCCTGCACCAGCCGCCGCCACACCTTGCGGTGGACGGCGAAGTGATCGAGCGGGACCAGCGCGGTGCCCATCAGGGTTGCGCCGCCTGCTGCGCGGGTGTCAGTGCGACGTAGGGCGTTTCGCGATCGGTACGCGTCGTACTGGCACGCGCGCGGACGACGGCCTTGATCGAATAGAACAGCACCGCCAGCACCACGAACAGGAACAGCGCGGTGAGGCCGACGTTGACGTAGTTGTTGATCATGATCTGCTGCATCCCGCCCATATCCTTCGACGGCGCGATCAACT
>JACMKK010000259.1 GCA_014380115.1 Luteimonas sp.
CGATCACCGCCGCGCGTCCGAACAGCTTCGGCGCCCGGGCGACGCGATCGCGCATCTCGGCAGCGAGCCGCTCCACGTCGAGCGTGCGCACGCGCAGGTTGGCGATGCCGACCTGGCCGATCTTGAGTTCGCCGGCGGGCTCGTAATCGACAGGGTTCGAAGCGGAAGGCGCAGCCACGCTCAAGTGCCCGTCGCGCGCTGCACGACGCCCGCGCCGCGTGGCGCGGGGAGCCAGGGCACGTCCGGCAACGCGTCGCCGTAGGTGTCGCGCACCCAGGCGTAGCTGCACAGGTCCTTCATCAGCATCGAGGCGCGAATGCCTTGCTGGCCATCCTCGCCGGGCATCACGTGCTGGCCGATTTCGCGGAAGCCGAAGCTGCCATGGAACAGGCGCGCCGGGTCGCTGTCGTGCTCGACGAACACCTCGCAGGCCAGCTGCGGATAGCGCAGCTCGGCGTAGCTCTGCACGTCGGCGTAGAACGCACGGCCGACGCCGCCGCCACGGCGGCGGCTGGCGACGACGATGCGATCGATATAGAAGAAGCTCTGATAACGCTCGCGGAACCAGAGGTAATTGCTGCTGTCGTGGTCGGCTTCCGGCCCGAAACCGACCAGGAACCCGACCATCGTGTCGTCGCGCTCGGCGACGCGGAAATATTCGGCGGTGGCGAAGAACCGGCGGAGCCGTGCTGCGTCGAGCGGCAGGATGGCGGGTCCGGCGGCATTGTTGAGGGCAAGGACGGAATCCAGCTCGTGCTCGCGCACGTCGCGGACGACAATCGACATTCCTGAACTCCGGAAGGGCGGCCTGACCTCGGGCTGCGAGGTTGCATTGAAAAAGACGGCCAGTGGAAACGGCCGCGGCGGAATTATCGCACGCCCGTCATAACGCGGCGACCGGCGCGGCCCGGCCGGGCATGACTTTCGTTGGGGTCGTCCTAGCGGGATTGGGCCTAAGATGCGGGATGCTCGCGCGCCTGAACCATAGCCGTCTGCTGCGATACGCCGGCCTGTTCACCTGGGCGATGGTGGGGCTGCCGCTGTTGCTGCTGTCGATGCAGGCGGTGGAGGTCGGCGACGAATCGGTCGGCGTCGGCCGGCCGCCGTGGCAGGCCTGGACGGCCTGGGTGCTGTTCGGGATCTGCTACACGTGGCTGACCCGCGGCCTGGGCTCGCGCCGGGTGACGCCGCTCGACTACGCCGTGCTGCTGATGTTGACGATCAGCGCAGTGGGGGTCAGCTTCTTCGCCGAGAGCGGCCTGGGCAGCATCCTGCTGACGGTCACCGCTTTCCTGCTGCCGTGGCTGCTGCCGCTGTCGCTGGGCATCGTCTGGCTGGTGCTGAGCTGGCTTGCGTTCCTGCCGGTGTTCACGGGGGGGCTCAAATTCGCGGTGATCGAGGCGCTGATGCTGTCGTTCCTGTACGCCGGGTTCTCGGGCTTCATCTTCGTCACCAGCCTGGTCGCCAGGCAGCAGGCGCAGGCGCGCGACGAGCAGCGCCGACTCAACGCCGAGCTGCGCGCGACCCGCGCCCTGCTGGCCGAAAGCGCGCGCGTCAACGAGCGCACCCGCATCTCGCGCGAGCTGCACGACCTGCTCGGCCACCACCTCACCGCGTTGAGCCTGAACCTCGAGGTCGCCAACCACCTCACCGAAGGCCAGGCGCAGGAACACGTCAGCCAGGCCCATACGCTGGCCAAGCTGCTGCTCAGCGACGTGCGCGAGGCGGTGAGCCAGCTGCGCGACAGCGACGCCATCGACATGCGTGCCACGCTGCTACCGCTGGCGGACAACGTGCCGGGACTACGCATCGACATGGAGATGCCGCAGCCGTTTCTGCTCGACGATCCGGAGCGCGCGCACGTGCTGCTGCGCTGCACGCAGGAAATCATCACCAATGCCGTGCGCCACGCCCAGGCCCAGATTCTGCGCCTGCGCTACCGCCAGGATGCCCATGTGGTCGGTCTGCATGCGCGCGACGACGGCCGCGGCGCCGATGTCCTGACCGCCGGCAACGGCCTGCGAGGCATGCGCGAGCGCCTGACTGCCTATGGCGGCTGCGTGGAGATCGAAACAGCGGTCGGCAGCGGCTTCGCCCTGCGCATCGAGTTGCCGCTCAGCGACGGCGTGATGCTGTCGCCGGAGCAGTGCGCCAGCCCGGCGGGTGCCGGTGTCGTGGCGTCGGTCCAATGAAAAACGACCTGGCAAGGCTGCCAGGCCGTCCTGTTAGTGAATCAGGAGGTTCCATGATCCGTGTCTGTCTGGTCGATGACCAAACCCTGGTGCGCCAAGGCATCCGTTCCCTGCTGGCACTGGCTGAGGGCATCGAAGTCGTCGCCGAAGCGTCCGATGGCAAGCAGGCCGTGGAGCTGATCCCGCAGATTCAGCCCGACGTGGTGCTGATGGACATGCGCATGCCGGCGATGTCCGGGCTCGAGGCCCTGCAGGCCCTGTCCCGCATCAATGCGCTGCCGCCGACCATCATCCTGACCACCTTCGACGACGATCAGCTGGTGCTGGCCGGCCTCAAGGCCGGCGCCAAGGGCTACCTGCTCAAGGACGTGTCGCTGGAACAGCTGGTCGGGGCGATCCAGGCCGTGGCCGGTGGCGGTTCGCTGGTCCAGCCCGCGGTGACCCAGCGCCTGCTGTCAGGCCTGGAGCACATGCGCAACGAGTTCGTCAGCCTCGACCGGCCGGATCCACTGACCGATCGCGAGACCGAGATCCTGCGCCTGATGGCCAGCGGTTTCTCCAACAAGGAGATCGCCAATTCGCTGGGCGTGGCCGAGGGCACGATCAAGAACCATGTCTCGAACATTTTGTCCAAACTTGGCGTTCGCGACCGTACGAGAGCCGTCCTCAAGGCCTTCGAACTGCAACTGGTCTGACCCACAGGATGCCCGGCCCGGCGCAGTGCGCCGGGCGTTCGCAGCCGCGCCAGCCGATGGCTCGCAAGCAGCGGCTGCTCGCCTGTGGCAATGGTTCCATCACATCGCCGCTCGCCCGCCCCGACGCAAATTGCTAGGATTGCCGGTCTGCGCACCGGCACCGCCGGATTTGGTCCTGGAGAAGCCTGAATGACCCGTTTGATCGAGATCCTGATTTCGTTGGCGATCGTGGCCGTGCTGTTCCTCGCCGTCGGCGTGGTGCTGCCATCGAGCCGCCACATCAGCGAGAAAGTCGAAACCAACCGCAAGATGACGATCGTGTACGACACGCTCAACAGCTTCAAGCGCTTCAAGGCCTGGAACGTGCTCGCGCTGCGCGATCCGAAGATGGACATCAAGCTCTCCGGTCCGGATGCCGGCGTTGGCGCGCGCCTGGACTATGTTTCCGACCAGAAATCGCTCGGCGTCGGTTCGGGCAGCTGGGAAATCACCGCCAGCGAACCCAACAAGCGCATCGCGGTCGCGATCGAGAACAACGAGCGCGGCAGCAACAAGCGCAGTGCGTTCCTGCTCAAGCCGACCGGCCGCAGCGGGCGCAACGTCGAGATCACCCAGACCTACGACGTCGACTACGGCTGGAACCTGATCGGCCGTTACGGCGGCCTCTACGTCAGCCGTCATGTCGGCGACGGCATGCAACTGAGCCTCTCGCGCCTGTCCAACATGCTGGCCTCGGTGCCGAACGTCGACTACGCGGTCAAGGGCAGCAAGCTGACCGGACTGAAAGTGGTCGAGCGTCCTGCCGAACACCTGCTGATCGTCAGCGCCGGTTCGATCGAACGCAACAACGAGAAGATCAAGGCCTCGATGAAGGGCAACATGGAGTGGATCAAGCGCACCATGGACGCCAGCGGCCTGGTCGCCGCCGGCCCGATGCGTGTCGTTTCCACCGAACTGGGCAGCGAGACCTATACCTTCGACATCGTCCAGCCGGTCTTCAAGGGCAGCGCCTCCTCGGATGACAAGGATGCCGACGACGCCAAGACAGACGATACGGCGGCCGCGGCGCCCGCACCTGCGCCGACGGTCACCGATGAAACCCCGCTCAGCGTCAAGCTGCAGGGCCCGGTGACGTACGTGCAGACCAAGCCGACTCGCACCGCGACGGGCTCGTACACCGGCTTCATGGCCGAGCTCGACAACGTCCGCAACGCCGTGCGCGCGTGGGCGCTGACGCAGGGTTACGAAGTCGTCGATCGTCCCTACGAGGTCTATAAGAACGGCATCGACGCGGCGTTCACCGAGGGCGGCCAGTACGACGTCTACTGGACACTCAAGTAAACAAACGGCGGGCAGTGCCTCGCACTCGAAAAACCCCGGCGCGCCGCATCCCAGGATGCGGCGCGCCGCGTTTGAGGGCACTGCAATCCGTGACCTGCGCATGAGCATGCCGCCGCAACACGCTTCCCGCTGGCTCGCGGCCTGCGGAGCGCTGCTGGCCGCGGCTGCCGTCGCATTGTCGGCATACGCATCGCACGGCGTCGCCGCCGAACTGCAGCCGCACCTGCAACTCGCCGCGGTGTTCGCATTCGGACACGGCGTCGCGCTTGCGGCGCTGGCACGCGGTTCCTTGCGCCGCCTCGCGTGGGTTGCCTTGCTGGCGCTGCTGGCCGGCACCGTGCTGTTCGCCGGCGGATTGGCCGTGGCGCAGCTGTACGGAGTGCGGGCACGCGTGGCGCCGTTCGGCGGCGTGCTGCTGATCGCGGGCTGGCTGCTGTACGCGGTCGATACGTCGAGAAAATAGCGATGCCACGTCATGCGCGCGGTTTCGACACCGAAGCGGCCTACGCGCACCTCGCGCGCCGCGACCGCAAGCTCGCGGCCTGGATGAAGCGCATCGGCCCGATCGAAGCCGATCCGCGCTGGAAGAAGACCTTCGATCCGGTCGATGCGCTCGCGCGGGCGATCCTCTACCAGCAGCTCAGCGGCAATGCCGCCGCCACGATCGTCGGACGCGTCGAGGCCGCGATCGCCAGCCACCGCTTCCATTGCGACACGCTCGGCCGCATCGACGACGTCGCTTTGCGCGCCTGCGGCGTGTCCGGCAACAAGACGCTCGCGCTGCGCGACCTGGCATTGCGCGAATCGCGCGGTGAGATCCCCGATTTGCGCCGGATGTCGAGCATGGGCGAGGACGAGATCGTAGCTGCGCTCGTCCCGATCCGCGGCATCGGCCGCTGGACCGTCGAGATGATGCTGATGTTCCGTCTCGGCCGTCCCGACGTGCTGCCGGTCGACGACCTCGGCATCCGCAAGGGCGCGCAGCTGGTCGACAAGCTCGACGCGATGCCGACGCCGAAGGAGCTGGCCGTGCTCGGCGAACGCTGGGGCCCGTATCGCACGTACGCGAGCGTGTATCTGTGGCGCATCGCCGACCTGGGCGTCAAGGCGAAGACTGCGACGAAACGGTCGCAGGATTGAATATCGATTCTTGGCGCTACGCAGCCGGGTTTCCGCCCTCCTGCAAGGACGGCAAGTGCGGCGGCACCTTCCTTCGGAGGATCCTGACCAGCGCCGGAGCCATGTACTCGAAATTGTCCGGGATCTCGAGGCAGACCACCCGTTTGTCGTGGAGATGCGGTTTGAATTTCGCCGACAGTCTCGTTCGATGTGCTCGTTCCATCACGAAGATCAGATCGGCCCATGCGAGGAGTTCGGGCGTCACCGGATTCTCCGCGTCATGGTCGAGTCCGGCCGACGACGTTTCGACGCCCGGCCACGCTGCGAACACCTGCTCGGCCGTCGGGCTGCGCAGCCTGTTGCGGCTGCAGATGAAGAGGACGTTCCGCATGCCGCTGGCTTCGCGCAAGGCCCGCTTCACTGGTCGTCGGACGTGCCTGAGCCGGAACGGAACATCCAGTGCCACGGCTCGTAAACGATCCCGTTCGGGTTGTCGCGCGGATAGCTCATCACGTAACCGAAATCGCCCGCATTCGCTGTCAGCCATGCGAATGCAGACGTGGCCTCGAACGACTCCTCGGCGGATGGCTCGCCAGGCGCACTGATGTCGAGAGCCAGGCCGCTATGGTGTTCGCTGTAGCCTGGCGCTGCGTTGACCGCAAGGATCTCGTCGACGCGCTGACCGCGAGCAAGCTTGCGTTCGAAGATGCCGAATTGGTAGTCGTGGCTTCGATACCCGGAAACGGCTTCGAGCACGATGTCGTCGCGCAGCGCGGCCTCGCACATGTGCGACCACGCGCGCGCGGCGGCGACATGCAGCCAGAGCGGGCGGCGGTAGCGATCGAAACCGGCGAGCGACAGCCACGACGGCTCGGCGACGAGGTCGAGGCCGGTACGCTCGCCATAGCCATCCGCATCCAGGTCCAGCGCTTCGAGCCGATCCTGCAGGCGGTGCAAGGGAAGTTCGTCGACGACGTCGATGCCCGGACGCGCGCGTTCGCGCAGGGTGTCGAGTGCATCGAGCGCCGCGTCGAGGCCGGGCTCGTGCTTCAGCCGATGTACCAGCGGCATCAGGCCTTCGGGCAGTTCCGCGGCCAGGAAGCGGCCGTCGCGCTTGCGGCGCAGGATCGCGCGGGCGCGGGCGAGGGTACGGGCATCCTGGTTACTACGCGCGCGCAGCAGGCCACCGGGCCAGAGTTCGATGTCGGGCGTGTTGACGAGAATCCGGGATCGATCGCGCATGCCGGAAGCTTAGCCTCGGGCCTGCATGGAGTCACCCGGGACCGACGTCGTGTTTCTCGCGGTACAGCATCAGCGCGAGGCCGCCAGCGATGACGGCGGCGACGGCACTGGCCCAGATCGGCACGGCGAAGCCGTTGACGATCACCGACCAGCCGAGCACGACGCGAGCAAGTTGCAGCAGGGCAAGGAGCGAAAGGACGACGATCGCGAGCGACGTGAAGGGCTTCATTTCGGTACTCCTTTGATCGACCGACTGGAACGGCGCACTGGTGCAACGCGGTAGTTGCTTGCGCCGCGCATGGGGAACAGTTGCTTCCGATCAAGCTTCCTTCTTGAGATAGAAGCGGATGGTGTCTGCCGTACTGGCTTGAACCACCGACACCAGTTCCCAGCCCTGCGCGCCTAGCTTGTCGAGCTCCGCCTGCGCGCGATCGACGATCTTGCCGGCGAACAGCTTGTATGGAACCTCGACCACCTTGTAGCTCCAGCGTTTGCTCATGTCTGCTCATCCTTCTTCGGCGATTTGGCCGGCAGGCGCCCGGCCTTGCGCAGCGATTCGCGCAGCACGTATTCGATCTGCGCGTTGAGGCTGCGCAATTCGTCATCGGCCCAGCGCTGCGCCGCGGCCAGGACCTCGGCATTGATGCGCAGTGGGTAGGCTTTCTTCTCGCTCATTCAACAAGCCGCCATAGCTAGTACAGGCTGCCGGCATTGACGATCGGCTGAGTCGGCCGATCCGAACACAGCACCACCAGCAGGTTGCTGACCATCGCCGCACGCCGCTCTTCGTCCAGGTCGACCACGCCCTTTTCCTTGAGTTGTTCGAGCGCCATTTCGACCATGCTCACCGCGCCGAAGACGATGCGGGTACGCGCCGCGACCACCGCATTGGCCTGCTGTCGTTGCAGCATGGCCTGGGCGATTTCCGGCGCGTAGGCGAGGTGGCTGATGCGTGCGTCGATCACCTTGATGCCGGCGTCGGCGAGACGGTCCTGCAATTCGTCCAGCAGATGCTTGGAAACCTCAGTCGCGTGGCTGCGCAGCGCGAGCTGGCCGTCCTCGTGCTGGTCGTACGGATAGCTGGTGGCCATCGTGCGCAGCGCGGATTCGGTCTGGATGTGCACGAAGCTCTCGTAGTCGTCGACGTTGTAGACCGCCTCGGCCGAATCGGCGACCTGCCACACGATCACCGAAGCGATCTCGATCGGGCTGCCGTCGAGTTCGTTGACCTTGAGCTTGCCGCTCTCGAAGTTGCGCACGCGCTGGCTGACCTTGCGCTTGCCGAAGAAGGGGTTGTTCCAGCGCAGGCCGTTGTCCTTGACCGTACCGATGTACTTGCCGAACAAGCTGACGACCGCGGCCTGGTTGGGTTCGACCTTGTACAGGCCGATCAGGCTCAGGAAGGCGAGGATCCCGACCACGATGGCGGCGAACATCTTCAGCGGCGAAGCGGGCGCGTGACCCTCGACACCGAGGCCGACGCCGGAGGCGAACAGCCAGACGGCAATGATGCCGATGATCAGCACGCCCAGAAGAAAGGGGATGCCGGGCAAGGAACGGAGCGGGATCTCTTTCATGGCGGTTCTCTCTGGTCCTCCAATGGACGAGAGATTGATATCAAAGTGATATCACATAGTCAAGCAGACCCGACGATTACGGGCCCGTGCCGGGCGGATTGAGGAACAACAGCGGGGCGGGGGCGAACTCGCCCGTGGCGAACAGGCCGCGGCCATCGGCGCTCCAACCCAACGCCTCGGGCTGCGGCAGCCACGGCAGTTCATGGACATCGGGTGCCCGCCTGAGCGCCTGCGCCCAGGTCTCGTTTTCGCGACGCGGGTACAGCAGGACGTCGTGGTAGGTCAGTACCGCCAGCGTGCGGCCGTCAGGAGACACGTCCGCGGCGGTGACCTGGTTGCGGATGCGCGCGCGTTCGGGTTGGGTGCGCCTGTCCTCCGCGCTGGGCACGGGCACGCCGGCCAGCGTGCCGAGCTTGCGCGCCACCTGCA
>JACMKK010000023.1 GCA_014380115.1 Luteimonas sp.
CCTTCGATGCGCGCCAGCGTGGCATCGACCGTGCATTCGGTCGGGCCGTAGACATTGTAGAAGCGGGTCGTCGTCGACTCGGCCAGCACGCGCCAGGTCTTGGCGGAGATCGCTTCGCCGCCGACCAGCGCCGCACGCGGGCGATAGTCGTGCTGCGTCAACAAGCCTTCGGCAAGCAGCAGTTCGAGTTGCGCGGGCGTGCAGTCGAAGGCATCGACGCGATGCCGCGCCAGATACGCCACCATCGCCGCGCCGTCGCCGCGCACCTGCTGCGGAACCAGCACCACACAGCGACCCGACAGCAGCTGGCTCACCGATTGCACCGACGCGTCGAACGACAGCGATGCATTGAGCGCGACGCGCGCGTGCGCACCGAGTTCGCCGAAGACGCTGCGTTCGAGTTCCGCCCACAGGTTCAGCACCGAGCGGTGTTCGACCATCACGCCTTTCGGCTGGCCGGTCGAGCCGGAGGTGTAGATGACGTAGGCGAGATGACGCGAGGTCAGCGCGGGCAGGACCGGGTCGTCCTGCGACTGTCCGGCCCACGACAGCGTTTCCGCCGTCACATCGAGCAAGGGTTGCGCGGCGCCGGCGAACAACGGCGCGAGATGCGCCTGCGTGAGTACGACGACCGGCGCGCTGTCCTGCAGCATGTAAGCGATGCGGTCGGCCGGATAATCCGGATCCATCGGCACGTAGGCGCCGCCGGCCTTGAGCACCGCGAGCAGGCCGACGAGCATCTGCGGACCGCGTTCGATGCACAGGCCGACGCGGTCGTCGGGGCCGACGCCGAGCGCAAGCAGATGGTGCGCGAGCTGGTTGGCCTGCGCATTGAGTTCGGCATAGGTCAGCATGCGCGCGTCGTGGACCAGCGCAAGCGCCTGCGGCGTCTGCCGGACCTGGGTCTCGAAGAGCTGGTGGATGCAACGATCGCCGGGGAACGCCGCCGCCGCCGCGTTCGTCTCGTCGAGGCTGTGCGCAAGCTCGCTTTTCATTATTCCGTGAACCCTGTCGATCGCCGGTTGACCGTCCTGTCCATGAAGGAACGTATCGCGGTGCACTTTTCGGCCATGCTCCGGTGGCGGGGAATCGCGCGCACGCGGGGGAAAATGCAGGTCCACGAGCTCGCGCGCCGCGCTCGCCACGCACGCTTCGCCGGCGCCGCGATGGCGACGCGCGTGGCCTGAAATTCGATGGTTGCCGCTGGATCCGGGCACGGAACCTGGTTGAAGTCCGTTGCCCGCGGCGGCGTCGCCCCCTTCACCGTCTTGCGCTCCGCTGGATTCCGAATTGCTCCTTCGTTCCAGTCAAAACGGATCGCTGATTTCGATGCGGCCATGGACTGGCGGCACTACCGACCATGGCGGCGAGACTGTCTGGTTCAGCTGGCGATCGCGAAACCTGGCGACCGGCGGCGAGGTGGCGGCGACCGACGGGTCAAGCCACCCTGGGTCCGAACTCCCGCTCCAGCCACGCTGCAATGGTGTCCTGCAGCCGCGCCCGATCGCGCTGCAGGTAAAAGGTGTGGTCGCAATCCGGCCAGTAGACCAGGGACACCTGTGGCGACCGCGCCGCGGTGCCCAGCCCTGCAGACAGCTGCCCGGCGTGGTTGAAGTACCGGTACGCGCCGCCGGTGAACACGAACAGCAGGCGCATGTCGTGGACGACCATGTCGGTCATCTGCGCGGCCGCTTCGGCCTGGGTCGGGAAGTCGCGGAAGTTGGCCATGTCGGTCTGCGCGCCGCGCTGGCGCCACCAGCGCCAGACCTTGCCGGGATGGAACACGCGCGGCAGCAGGTAACGCCACCAGTAACCCGGCGTGCGATAGGCCAGGCCGTCGAGCAGCAGCAAACCGTGCACGCGCGGCTCGACGGCCGCGAGGCGGAAGGCATTGTCGGCAGCGGAGCAGATGCCGCCGATCACGAACCTGCGCGCGCCGGTCTGCGCGGCCAGCAGGTCGATCGCCGCGCGCAGTTCCGCATGGCGACGATTCGCCGAGGCGGTGGTCGATATCGGGCTGTCGCCGAGCCCCGACTGGTCGAAGCGCAGCACCGGAAATCCATGGCCGGCGAGCGCGCGCGCGAGCAGGACCGAACCGCGATGCGGCCCGCTCCGCTGCACCATGCCGGCGTTGAACAGGATCACGGCGGTGTCCCGGGCGATGCCTCCGGCGCCATGGTTGATCACGCCGAGCAGGCCCTCGCCGAAGACGTGAGCGGTTTCGCCTTCGGCGTTGCCGGTCAATCGCTGTTGCAGCGCGGGCGCAGCTTCCGCTTCGAGGATGCTCATGCGGCCTCCGCGAGATGCCTGGCCAGCTGCGTGACGGCCTGGCGCGGAAAGATCTGTGTTTCGAACTGGTCGGGATCGTCCCAGGCAGGTTCGTCTGCGCCGTCCAGGTCGAAACACTCGACCATCACGCCCGCATCGCGTTGCGCGTCCACGAAGGATTCGGTGACCGGCGACCCCGGCCATTGCGCAAGCACGAGACGGCTGCCGGCAGGCAGCAGCAGGTCGCTACCGTGCCATGCGCCGATGTCTTCGAGCAGGTCGCGATCGATCACGAAGCCGAGCAGTTCGTCGTCGTCCGACACTGTGTCCGCGGACAGGAAGCGCCCAGCGGTGTGCAGCTGTCGTCGATGCTGCTCGCGCCAGGCGGCGGCCAGGACACGTCCGTCCAGCGCCGGCGCCCACAGCACGACATCCACCGGTTCGCGGCGGGCACTGGCGTAAGCAAGCAGCGGCAACGCCGCGCTACGCAAGCCGAACAGGCGCGGGCGCGCGACGCCAGCCTGAGCTGCATCGGCGGACGTTCGCATCAGGAATTCCGCCGCCGCGATGTCGTCGACAAGGCCGGGCACGTCGATGTCGGCGCTGGTTCCCGCCGAATCGCCACTGCCGAACCAGTCGAAGCGCAGCACGTCGATGCCGGCAGCGGCCAACGTTTCCGACAGGCTCCACAGCGCGCGCTGGCAGCGAATGCCTTCCTGCAACAGCGGCGCGCAGACGAGCATCGCCGCGTGCGGCTGCGCAATCGGCGGATGCCGCAAGCCCAGCAAGGTGCGCGGTCCGCGACCGAAATAGAAGATTTCCGGCATCTCAATCAGGCCCGTCGAAGCCAGTGCCGTCGCGCCTGCACTGGTCGCGAACGGGTTGTGCTGTTGCGCGACCCGACCAGTCGGTGCCTTTCCATGAGCCTCGAGTCCATCGAAGTGAAATCACGGCTGCTTGGCAGCGCCGCCTCGCAGCATGCCCTTGAGGCGCGCACCAAAGCCCGTCCCCGTTGGCGCCGTTTTCGCGGCCATCGGCAGCTCCGATGCGATCTGCGCCAGGGTTTGCGTCGCCAGTGTCATCAGCTGGATGCGGACGCCGGTATCGACCTTGACGCGATTGGCCATCTGCACGGCGAGCATCGAATGCCCGCCGAGATCGAAGAAGTTGTCGTGCGGACCGACGTCCTTGCCGAGCAGCTGTGACCACACGCCCGCAAGGTATTCGGTGCGCGTGTCGTGATCATCGCGCGGCGCAGCGGCCGCGACAGGCGCCCTGGGCAAGGCCGCCTGCGGATCGGGCAGCGCTTCGCGATCGACCGCGCCGTCCGCAGACAACGGCAGCGAGTCGAGGGACACGAAATGCCGCGGGATCATGTAAGCCGCAAGCGTCGTCTTCAGGTGGGCGCGCAACGCCTCTTCGTCCGGCGCCTGTCCGGACTGCGCCACGACGTAAGCGATCAGCTTGTCGCCGCGAACGACGGCCACGACCGCCGCTACCTGCGGATGCTCGGCCAGCCGCGCCTCGATCGCCTGCAACTGGGCGCGCACCCTCTGTTCGCGTATCTCGTCCATATTCCCCATGGCCCCTCCTGACGTCTTGTTCTCCGCTGAATAACGTGACTCGCCGTCATTTCCGGCCTAGCCGTCGACGCCGGATCGCGATCGGATTTGATGCATGGAGCGTCGCCGGCCGGAAAAACAAGTCCTGGCTTCACTGCTCCAAGGGGTGCAGCCACGCGACCCGCGGTCCGCTGCCATCCACGCTGGCCAGCGCCGCCAGCCACGCCGGCCCAACGTCGAGCATGCGCGCGATGGCGCGAACGACGCCGTCGCCGCCATCGGCCAGCGGCAACGGCAGCGCTTGGTCGGCCGGTGCCATGAAGCTGTGCATCTCCCGCGACAGGCCGATGCCGGCGGCCTTGAGCAAGGCCTCCTTGCGCACCCAAAGCTGCAACAGGGCGATCGCCTGCTCGGCCTCGGGCAAGGCTGCGAGGGCCCTCGCCTCATCCGGATGCCAGACGTGATCGGCGATCGCGGGCATCTCGGCCGCGCGGGTGGTGAGTTCCAGATCGATCCCGATCGCGCCGAGCCCGCTGACCGCGACGGCGGCGAAGCCATCGGCATGGCTCAGGCTCGTATGCAGTGGGTCGCCCGGCAGGTAGGGCCGGCCGGAAGCCTCTCGCTCCAAAGCAACCTCAGTCGGATCCTGTCCGAGGACGCTGCCCAGTACCAGTCGATGCAAGGCATAGGCCAGGGCGAGTTCGTCGCGATCACCAGGCCGATGTTTGCGTCGCACCCGTGCCTGCTCGGCTTCGTCGAGCAGCGACAGCGCTTCTTGCAGCCACGGGCGCCATGCTGCGAGATCGAAGAACAGCGCCAACAAGGCGTCCCTGGCGCCGGAGCCCTGCGCGTTGTCGCCATCCAGCGCGATGCCGGCTTGACGCCAGCTGCCGTCGAACACGCCTCGCAGGCCTCCCGCCGTCATGTCGGGCCGCAGCAAAACGGAGGATCGGGGCAGGTTCGGGATCGAGCCTGACGCGAATCGCCCGATATCGGATGGAAGAGGCATGACCACCTGCCCGTAAGTGCCTTTACTAATGTGGATACGGAACATCATCGCATCCCGGGTCGCAGGCCGTTTCCACAACCCCGGGTGGCTGTGCTTGGCCCTAGCGCCTACCGTGGGCCGCACCGACGTGTCTCCGTGATCGGGCGGGGCGGGCCCTCGCGTGGCCATTTCTGTCTTCGGTTCACGTTGCTGTATTCAGGCCGCGGGGATACGCGATATCGCGTAGGCGTGAGTCGGAGGAAACACGTTTGATCATCGATTACAGAAATGATTCGTTCCCGGCGGATGTCGCAGCGGATCTCTGCATCATCGGCGCTGGCGCCGCGGGCCTGGCCATCGCGCGCACGTTCATCGGTTCCCCGGTGACCGTCTGCGTGGTCGAGAGCGGTGGACTGCAGGGCGAGGAGCAGAACCAGGCGCTCTACGACGGATCATCGATAGGCTTTCCCGAATTCGATCCGAGCATCTCCCGCATGCGGGTCTTCGGCGGCACCTGCAATCTCTGGGGCGGGGGCTGTATCCCGCTCGGCGAACTGGGTCCGCGCGAATGGGTGCCGTACAGCGGCTGGCCGATCTCGTACGACGAACTCAAGCCTTACTACGCCAGCGCGCGCGCGTTCTGCCGCATCGAATCGCATGACTTCGTCGAGGATTCGTTCCTGACCAAGCCCTCCTACCCTCCCCTGCCTTTCGACAACCGCACCATCGTCAACAAGATCTTCGCCTTCAGTCCGATCCTGTTCGGCCACGCCTATCGCTCCGAACTCGAGCAGGCACCGAACATCAAGGTGCTGCTGCACGCGAACCTGCTGGAACTCAATGCCGCCTCGTCCGGCGACTCGGTCCAGCATGCCCGTATCGGTTCGCTCGGCGGCCGCAGGGGCGTGGTACGCGCAAAGCACTACGTGCTGGCCTGTGGCGGCATCGAGAACGCGCGCTTGCTGCTGCTGTCGAATTCGGTCGTGCCGCAGGGGCTCGGCAACGAACGGGACCTGGTGGGCCGCTATTTCATGGACCATCCGAGCGGCAAACTCGGCACGATCCATACCGACGATCCGCACCGTCTCGCCCGACCCTACGATCGCAACCTCGGCAAGGGCTCGGTGTCGTCGTTCCCGGAAATCTGCCTGTCCGAGGAGGCACAGCGCGCGCATCGCATCCTCAACGGTCGGGTCCGGCCTTTCGCCGTGGAAGGTCCCGTCCCGAAAGGCATCCGCGCGCTACGCGAGCTCAAATCGACGCTGCGCGCACGCAGGACAGACGAGAGCTCCTCGCTCGAAGCACGGCTTTCGGCACGCAAGAATGGCGAGCCGCCAGCGGGCGTCAGGGCTGCGGCAGCAAGTCCGGACGGGATCATGCGGCAGACCCTGCGCGTGGGCTGGGGCGTCGGCGACATCGCCAAGGCCTTCGTCCGCAAGGTGACCAAGCAGTCCACCGTGAAGAGCGATCACATTGCCCTGGTCGGATATTTCGAACAGGTACCGAACCCGGACAGCCGGATCACGCTCGGCGAAGAGCGCGACGCACTCGGACAGCCGAAGGTTTGCGTCGACTGGCAGCTGACTCCCTTGGACCGGCATACCTATCGCACCGCCGCGACGCTGTTCGGCAACGAACTCGCGCGTGCGTGCAACGGTCGATTCCAGCTCGAGCCCTGGCTCGAAGAGGACGACAGCGCCGTGCCCCGGGTCTTCGGTACCTCGCACCACCTCGGCACGACGCGGATGGCGGATGACCCGGGTCAGGGCGTCGTCGATCGCGAGTGCAAGGTGCATGGCATCGACAACCTCTATGTTGCCGGCAGTTCGGTGTTCCCGACCGGAGGCTGGGCGTTCCCGACCTTCACGATCGTCGCCTTGAGCCTGCGTCTGGCCGAACACCTGCGTTCGCGACTCGAACTGGTCTCGCTGGTCACTCCCTTCGTCGTTTGACGTGGACTGTCGGCACCTGATGCAACACGAAATCGCCCGGGATCCCACTTCATACGACGCGACGGCCGACAGTCGATCGACTAGCCGCGCCACGCGCGCAACCTGTGCGGCTAAGGCCAGCGGGCAACCGGACTCGTGGCACGACGCGCGCATCGGAACCGCCGCGAGCGTGGCGCCATTCACAATGGCCGGCGCTTCATTACCGCATCATCTTGTTCGACTGATGGCTCGATCGGATCGGGCCGCTTCTGGGGAATCAGGGCTGGGGAGCCCTAGCCCAAGAGCGCCTGGCAGCCCAAGCGCGGGCTAAGATCGCCAAGGGGGGGCGACCATGACAGCAGACTTCGCACAGCTCTACTCGCAACTGGGCATCCGGACCGACTGCAGCCTGGAGGAGTTCAAGCAGGCATGCCGTCGACGTATCAGGGAACAGCATCCTGACGTCTCCGGACCGGACGTTGCTTCCGTCGCGACGCAGATTCCACTGGCCGAATTGTTGCCGCTTTATGCCAAGGCGCTGCGGTTCCATCGCAAGCACGGACGTCTTCCAGGCGCAGTGCCGGCACAGGCGCCGCCGCTAGCGCGGGCGACGCCTTCGAGGGAGAGACCGTTTGCGGCGGGTGCAAGCAGCACCGGAACGCCGGCACATGCCGATGATGCGCCGCGCTCGTCATTACGCGGGCCCTTGCTTTTGATCGCCCTGACGGTTGCCGCCGTCTTCGTCGTGCTCAACTCCTCCAACGACGACGCCCCGGCCAGCCAGCAGCCTGCGCTTGCCGCGGTCCCCAACGAGACGCAAGCCAGTACCGTGCCGAGCGATGAGTTGCTCGAGATCGGCATGGACATGGAGACCGTGCGGGAGATCCAGGGCGAGCCCATGCAAAAGGACGGGTTGGAGTGGATCTACGGCCCGTCGTGGTTACGCTTCGAACGCGGACACCTGGTCGATTGGTACAGCTCGCCGCTGCATGCTCTGAAGACCGCGACCGCGTCGGCCCCCGTCGAGGAGGGGGACGCCGAAGAAGACGACGCGCTGTGAGCGGCGCGTCATCAGCGGAGCGCCTGTAGTCCGCACCTGATGAGGCGGCCCACCCGGCGCCTCCGACCGTGCAGCTATCGAAGCATCAACGCGCTCCGCGCCCGAACAGCACCACTTCCACGGTCTGCAGCAGGATCATCAGGTCGAAGGCGAGGCCCTGGTTCTTGACGTAGAACAGATCGAATTTGAGCTTCTCCTCAGCATCGCTGACCGACGCGCCGTAGGGATACCGCAACTGCGCCCAGCCCGTCAGACCTGGCTTCACCGAGTGGCGGATACCGTAGTAGCGGATTTCCTGGTTGAGCTGGTTGACGAACTGCGGACGCTCCGGACGCGGCCCGACGAAACTCATCTCGCCACGCAGCACGTTGAACAGCTGCGGCAGCTCGTCCAGGCGCGTCTTGCGGATGAAACGGCCGATGCGCGTCGTCCGATCGTCGTCCTTGTTGGCCCAGCGCGCGACGCCATCCTTCTCGGCATCGGTGCGCATGCTGCGGAACTTGACCAGCTCGAAGCTCGCGCCGCTTTCGCCGACGCGCGTCTGCCGGTAGAGGATTGGCGATCCCGATTCCAGCCACACGCAAGCCGCCACGATCAGCATTGCCGGCCACGCCACGGCTAGCAACGCCCCGGCCGCGACCAGATCGAAGAAACGTTTGCTGAGCCGGCGCGGCATCGAATGGTCGAATCCGCCTGAGAAGACCAGCGAGGATGGGTCGATCACGCTGAGCTTGATCTTGCCCGCCTCGCGCTCGAAGAACGCCGGCAGGTCGGTCACCGCGATGCCGCGTTGCGCACAGAGCAGCAGTTCCTCCATCGGCAGCTTGCCGCGGCGTTCGTCGGGTGCGACCACGATCTCGTGGACGTTCATCAGCTGGGTCACTTCCAGCAGGCTGCAGTCGGTGCGGATCGTCAGCTCGTTGGGCACCTGCACGGCCCGGTCGCCGGTTGGAAGGAAGCCGACCAGGAAGAACGAGTGGCGGTCGCTGCGTCGACGCAGCTTGCTGTTGATCAGGTTGGCATTGTCGCCCGCCCCCAGCACCAGCACCCGGCGCTTGAAGATATCCGCCTCGAAGACCCGCTGCAGCACCATGCGCAAAACGAACACCGCCAGGATGGCGAGCGACAGCGCGATCGCCAGCACGCCGCGACCGATGTAGGTCGCCGGCACCGCGTAGTACAGCACCAGCAAGGCGACGCCGCCGAACGCGAATGCCATCCCCAATCGCAGGACCAGGTCCATGCGGTTGTGCCGCGTATGCACCTGGTACAGGCCGAACGCCGCCATCGCCCCGGTCGTGCAGATCGCAACCAGCAAGGTGCGGATCGGCGCGTCCTGGGCGAATGCGATGTGGGTGTCCGGGTCCGAGAAGAAACGCAGCCAGGCCGCGATGGTGACCGCCAGGCAGATCAGCACCAGCTCGCCCATCCACAGCACGAACACCGCGCGGCTCTTGCGGCTTCTCAAAGAGACTTTCATGGCGACTCCCCGTGATCGGGGGATGGTTCGGGAGCGAGGCATTCGCGTCCCGTAGAACATGGCGGCGCCACCCGGCCGCACCCGCATCTGTCCTTGCCACCGAAGTTCAGTCGCCGCATGTTTCCCCCTGTCGCGCCGGTCGTGGCTTCCCCACGGTCTGGTTTGATCCTGACCTACGACTCAACGAGGAAACGTCGGCCAAGCGGCCGCCGTAAATCCACGGCCCTCGGGTTTTTCCGCGGGCGGTCGTCCGGCGCCGATGCCCGGTTACAGACTTGCCACCGCCGACGCCTGATCCTGCCTTGCCCATATGACGAAGAGAGCCGTGCTGTTCCGTCTTCAGCAGAACGTACGTGTGCGGGTCTACCGGTCAGAGGCATTGCAATCCTCTGGCGTTAGCTGGCTCGACTAACGGACGTGAGTACTTAGGACCACACAGTCAATCTGCTTCAGGCCGCCCCCATGGTGTCAAAGCTAGACCGGCGCGCCGTTCTGGCGCTCCTGCCGGATTGAGGCGTGGATCATCGGGGCCGGACAGCGACAGGGCCTGCCAGTCTTCGCAAGCGTTCGGCCGATATGCCTCTTCACGGTGGTCCGGACTTCGCCACCCTGCAACTGCTGCTCAGCCTTGCAGGGTCTTCCACCTATCAATCCATTCGCCCTCCGGAATCTCAGTACTGCTTCCACCGCGGCGACCGTGAAGACGCCCAAACCGCGTTATACCCATGAGACGAGACAACTGAAGGGGCGTCATGGCGTACGACGAGGTCAACTGGGCGAAGTGGAAACTGAAACGGATCGCGAACGAGGGCGCAGAGCTGCCCGGCGTACGCTGGCTGACCAAGCCGCTGTACCGGCGCATCTTCCGCCGCCGCCACCGCAGCGGTAACGCCTACTTCGGCGTCTTCGACAGTTACGAGGCCGCCAAGACCGCGGCACCACCGGCGCTGCCGAGCACCTACGACTTCGCCGGCGCCGCCGGCATGTACCAAGACCAGCACCAGGCGATCCGCGTCAGCGACTATCCCTTGGTGTACTGGCTGCGTCGCCTGCTGGACGAAGGCCAGCGCCGTCTCTTCGACCTGGGCGGCCACATCGGCGTCACCTACTACGGCTTCCAGCGCTACATCGATTACCCCGCCGACATGCGCTGGCTGGTGCACGACGTCCCGGCCGTGGTGGATGCCGGTCGCGAATGGGCCGCGCAGCACGACGCCCGCAAGTCGCTGCATTTCACCGCCTCGCGCAGCGATGCCGAAGGCAACGACGTGCTATTGACCAGTGGCGCCTTGCAATACCTTGAATACACGCTGCCTGAGTTGTTACGCACGTTAGAGCCCGCGCCGCCTCACGTGCTGGTCAACCTCGTCCCCATGCATCCGCGCCGCAGCTACTTCACCCTGCAGAACATCGGCAAGGCGGTGCTGCCGTATCGCGTCATGGCCGTGCCCGAGTTCGTTGCAGCTATGGAAGCCTTGGGCTACGTGAAGAAGGACGAATGGAATTCGACCGAACGCAGTCTGCGCATCCCATTCGAGCCTGCGTGCAACATCGATGGCTATCAGGGCTTTTACTTCCAGAAAGTTCACGATAGAACAGTCGTCGGCATTGCCGGATCTGCCCGCGCAACCTAGAGCAGTGCCGTACCCGGCGGTCTTCGAGCCGCCACTGCCGAATCCTACACACCACAACGTCCGCGTCTTGCCATCTTCCAGCGTCGGATCCCGCCACGTCCAGCGCGTGGGCGCGTATCCGTATGCAAGGCAGTTGCGTCTACGCCATCGTCATACGTGGTAGCTGATGTTCCTGGGCTGAATCGCGCTGCCGCTGGCGTTCTTGTTCGATCTGCTGTGTGGTGTGTTCGATCGGCTGCTGCACTGCCTGCGCCTTGTCGGATCATCATGTTGGTATCGACGTCGACGTTCTTGGGCTTGAGGTAGAACACGTTGTCGCGCCGTGTCAGATCCCAGCCACCGCTGAAACCCGTGCTGTAGTCGATGACCTTGTCATTCGGGCTCAACTCGATCTGCGTCGTTATACCGAGGCCGGTACGGACTTGATAGATCCGGTTCGGCTCGTACTCGTATTCCTGGACAACCTGTGCGTTGGCCGGGAGCGCCAGGCAGCCGATTGCCAGATACAGCACGCCTGTCAGACGATGCTTACGCAAGCGATTCATCGGACACTGGCTCCATTGGTATTGTTGGTTTCAGGCGCGGGAGCCGCGACGGGGGCTGCGCCGCCGGAGGGCACGTACCCGGCTGCGGGCACTCCGGGCGTGCCGGAGGACAAGACTGCATCTTGAGGTTGAGGCCTACTTGGCACAGAGGCCGCCGGCAGTTGTGATTCGAGGCTAGGAGTCACCGGCATTGTCGGCGCCTGCAGGACTTGTGTTTCGAGCGGCGGTGAAGCGGCGTAATCGTTTTCGACGCGATAGCTTGTTACACGAAACCCAAGCGGATTCTCGATGCGATCTTCTTCATCCATTTCCAGGTTAGACTTGTAGGTAAACTCGAGAGTCGCGATCTTGCTATCGAGCGGTTCACTGGCGCCGGTTTCCTTGTAGTAGACGCTGCGTTGAAAACGCACCGTCGCGCCCAAGGGAGTTGCGCTCTTTCCCCCGACAATGGGCGTGATGCTAAGAATCCGCACCCGGATCGTCCTATCTCTACCATAGACCTTGTTCGGACTAGCGGGATTCTCGATGGAGTGCAGGCGAGTGTAGTCAACAGCCACTTCTGGTTCGGACATGGTGTAGACAGTCCTCCAGTCGCGAAGCTTTAACATCGCCACGTCATAGGATTCCCGCGCCAAGATGAAATGGGCGATATTGCTGCGATAGAGCGCTTCACTGGTGGTGATGCTTGGGTTACTGAAATCATCTCTCAGCCGAGCCACGGTGCTCGTGCCGGTGTATGCATCCGCCATCACCAAGAATGGAACCTTCTCCTTGAGCGGCAGGAAGTAGAAATAGCCACCCGCGAGAATCAGCGACATCAGGATCGCGTTGAATGCCACCAACCATGCACGACGTTCGCTGCGGCGTGCGATGTCGGCGATCGTCACTTCGAAATTGACCGATTTCGACACGGCTCTTTCGATTCCGGATGTCGTTTGCGACTTACGCAACTTCATGGCGCACCCGTGACGGACGTGGACATAGACGATGGCTTCCTTCTGGGCCGCGATACGAACGGGCCCAATCCATGAATCCCCACATTTCAGTTTGCGGTAACTGAGGCATTCTCAGCAGGCTCGATGTGTGTCGGATCGGAGGCGCGAACGACGATCTGGTTCGCGGTTGCAGTGATGGAAACCAGCTGCTCGGCGTAGATCGAAGACAACTGCGAAACGGCCTCCTGGAGATTGCTGCTCTGGACATGGGCGACCGGCGCATGCAGCGTGAAATCGGATGGATGCAGATACGAAAGAGTCATCTTTGAATCTCTTGCCCAGCGAGTCAGCATTGTTTTGAGCGTTCCATCCCTCGGTGATGGGTAGAACATGTAGGACTGGTACAGGGGAATCGCCTCCGTCGTTTCGGCATAGTGGTTGACGGCCTTCCAACGACCGTTGATGCCCGGTGCCGGACGTGTGGCACAGCCTGCGAGCACCCCACTCATGAGCGCCAGAAATGCGAAGCAAATGAGAATTTCGGTTCTAGTTTTCATGCTTCATGGCTCGACTAGTTTTGATTCCTGGGCGACACGCCAAGCACACGCACAGTCCCGCCGCGCGCAACAGGCTGCGCCAAAATGGATGAATTTTTTCCCAGTACGATTCTTAGTCAGCAGAACATGCCCGTAAGCGGCCGTTTACCGAAACAAAACGCGACGCAAACAACTACGATGGCCCGCTCGAATAAGCAGACGCCCAAGCACTCGGTTGACTATCTCCCCGCTTGCGGATGCACGGAAAGGCTATGAACACGGATTGATATGGTCGGCCTCCTTGCCGAACTCGATTCCTTAGACTATTTCCATCCTTGAAATATCCGCTGTTTCACAATGGCAGCGCGAAGATGCGCCAGAACCCATTGTCCGTAACGCACCAGGCCAGCGTTGGGGTTGAACTTAGCCTGACAAATGAGTCAGGTCAAGTAGAACTCATCATTATATTATCTGGATCAACCTCTCCGGCCCCATTTCATTGCCTAGAAATAAAGGCCACTAACGTTTGGCTCGCCGTCCGTGATTCCGGGCCATTGCATCGCACCATTGACGGCCAGGTCAATCAGGATTTTCTGATGCTGCCCAAACGTTGTCAGTTTATCGTGCAACCTGGCCGCTCGAGCACAAGAGGTGGTCGCGCACTTCTTCGATCGTCAGATACCTGTCCGCGGTACGTCCACGTTGCCGCACATCAGGTTACAAGAAGACCTCTTTGTCGAAGGCCATTGCCTTCAGCTCCTGCGACAGCATCAACGGTCTGCGTTTTTCCCGCTCCCTGCGAGAGAGTTCGCACCAACGAGTAATACTCTGCTTACAGACTGTCGGGTAGCCGAGGATGTTGGACTAAACGCTGCGCCCTGCTTATCGCGAGGCGCATGATTATCTGCAACGCATGATTGGTGTTAATCGTGTGATATGTCCTCTGCGCAATTCGCATCAAGCTGCACCATACTCTGGACAATTGGCAACGGGCGGATGTTTTAGCCGACCTGTAGACGACGGCCGACGCGATGATGTCCACCTTGCCGATCGAAGCGAGTGAGCTGCGAACTGTTCCGCGGCAATTTCTTGGCACTGAGGTTGTGATGACCTGATTGAAGAACGGATTGGCAGTCAACCTGCTCTCCGCGAGCTTGTCGGCTGAATGCCGACATACGTGGTCATCCTCTTCTTACGCACGTCCGCCAGCAGGAAGTCGCCGCTGCGCCACAAATCGTACTGTATGGGTTCTGTGCACGGTGGTATTGACGTCGAAGTCGCACAACCGAGATATCACACGATCGCAGGAACGAGGTCCTGATTTTTTTACGAAACCCCGAAAGCGTTCAAAGCAAAATCTTTGTCGTGGGCCTGATATCGCGCGCCCATTGCGGACTCGAGTGTCATCCCGGACCAGGATTTCTGAGCATCCTTGATCTCTGCCTGCGCAAAACGAAAAAAGCCAACGAGCATTCGCTCGTTGGCTTGATCGAATCTTCGATGGCGCGCCCGGAAGGATTCGAACCTCCGACCCCCAAGTTCGTAGCCTGGTGCTCTATCCAGCTGAGCTACGGGCGCGCAGAAGGCGAATTGTGCCGAATCGAGCCGTCATTGGTCAATTCGTGCACGTTTGGAACTGGCGGAGACTGAGGGATTCGAACCCTCGATGGAGCTTTTGACCCCATACTCCCTTAGCAGGGGAGCCCCTTCGGCCTCTCGGGCAAGTCTCCGGATCGCACTGCGCCTGGGCGCAGTGCGCGGAGAAGGATACCGGCTCACCCGACTTGCGGCAAACCTTCCGTGGCGGGTTCGATGGCGCGCTCGTCGGCGGCGCCGTCTTCACGATGGATGCGCTGGTAGATTTCCTCGCGATGTACTGCGACGTCCTTGGGCGCGGTGATGCCGATGCGCACCTGATTGCCCTTTACGCCGAGCACGGTGACGGTCACTTCGTCGCCGATCATCAGGGTTTCGCCTACCCGGCGGGTCAAAATCAACATATTTTAATTCTCCGTATCCAGCGGCCCATTCGCTGAGGCGCGTTGCTCGCAGTGGCGCGATAAACGCTTACATTTGTTGGGCAAACGCTGATCATGATACCGACCGGCCACGCAGAACCGGTAGGTAGTAAGTCACGGCCGTTCAGCTCAGGCGTTCAGCGACCCAGGCATCGACCCCGGCTAGGGCATCCACCAGTGCGGCGCCGTCATCGCCGCCACCCTGCGCCATATCCGGGCGGCCGCCGCCTTTGCCGCCGATCTGACCGGCAATATGCGCCAGGAGTTCACCGGCCTTGACGCGACCCGCCGCGGCGCCGCTGACACCGGCCACGAGGGAGGCTTTGCCGTCCTGGATACCTGCCAGGATCACCACGGCGTCGCCAAGCTGCTGCTTGAGGCGGTCGACGGCATCGCGCAGCGCCTTGGCGTCGAAGCCTTCGAGGCGTCGCGCCAGCACCTTGATCCCGGCGATGTCGGTGGCCGCGGTCGACAGGTCGGCCGTCGCGCCGCTGGCGGCCTTGGCCTTGATCGTGTCGAGTTCGCGCTCGAGCCGTTTCTGGCGGTCCAGCAGGCTGCGGAGCTTGTCGGCGATCTCGCCGGCGGTACCGCCAAGCAGGCGCGCGGCCTCGTCGAGGCGCTCTTCCTCGTCGGCGACGTAGTCGAGCGCGCCCTGCCCCGTCAGGGCTTCGATGCGTCGCACACCGGCGGAGACGCCACCTTCGGAGACGATCTTGAACAGGCCGATGTCGCCGCTGCGGCGTACGTGGGTGCCGCCACACAGCTCGGTCGAGCTGTCGCCGAGCCGCAGGACCCGAACGCGCTCGCCGTACTTCTCACCGAACAGGGCCATCGCACCGAAGTCGAGAGCCTCCTGCATGTTCATCTGGCGGATGTCGGCCTCATGGTTGGCGCGGATCTCGGCATTGACGCGGCGTTCGATCTCGGCCAATTCGGCCGCGGTGACCGGTTGGAAATGCGAGAAGTCGAAGCGCAGCCGATCGGGCGCCACCAGCGAACCTTTCTGCGTCACGTGCGTGCCGAGCACGTCGCGCAACGCGGCGTGCAGCAAATGCGTCGCTGAATGATTCAGTACGGTCGCCGCGCGACGCGCTGCGTCGACGGAGGCGACGACATGGTCGCCGCGCCGCAACGTGCCGGCCTCGAGCCTGCCGACATGGCCGTGGAACTGGCCAGCCAGCTTCTGCGTGTCACGCACCAGGAAGCGCACGCCCTGTTCGTCGAATTCGCCGGTGTCACCGACCTGGCCGCCTGATTCGGCATAGAACGGTGTCCGGTCGAGCAACACGATGGCTTCGTCGCCGGCGTCTATGGATTCGACCGGGCGGCCGTCGCGCAACAGTGCGACGACCTGCAAGCCGCCGGCGGTCAGCGTGTCGTAGCCTGTGAATTCGGTCGGTCGCAGTTGCGCGACGAGTTCCGCCGGCAGGACCGTGCCGCCGGCGAACTTGCCGGCCGCGCGCGCGGTCTCGCGCTGCTGGGTCATGGCGGTGTCGAACCCGGCCATGTCTACCGACAAGCCACGCTCGCGTGCGATGTCGGCGGTGAGGTCGACGGGGAAACCGTAGGTGTCATAGAGGCGGAACGCATCCGCGCCTGGGATGGTGCCAACGCTGCGCCTGGCAACGTCGTCGAAGATGCGCATGCCAGAGTCGAGCGTCTCGGCGAAGCGCTCTTCCTCGGCCTTGAGCGCGCGCTCGACCAGGTCGCGCTTGGCGGTCAACTCGGGATAGGCCTCGCCCATCACGGCATCGAGCGTGGCGACCATCTTGTGGAAGAACGGCTCGCGCATGCCCAGCATCCAGCCGTGGCGCAGGGCGCGGCGGATGATCCGGCGCAGCACGTAGCCGCGGCCTTCATTGGATGGCAGCACGCCGTCGACGATCAGGAAAGAACAGGCGCGGATGTGGTCAGCGATCACGCGCAGCGATTTGTTTTCGAGGTCGGCGGTACCGGTCAGCTCGCCGGCCTTGCGGATCAACGCCTGGAACAGGTCGATCTCGTAATTGCTGTGCGCGTGCTGCAGGACCGCGGCGAGTCGCTCCAGACCCATGCCGGTGTCGACGCAGGGCGCCGGCAACGGCTGCAGACTGCCGTCGGGCTGGCGGTCGAACTGCATGAACACCAGGTTCCAGATCTCGATGAAGCGGTCGCCGTCCTCATCCGGCGAACCCGGCGGGCCGCCGAAATGCTGTTCGCCGTGGTCGTAGAAAATCTCTGTGCACGGTCCGCACGGCCCGGTGTCGGCCATCTGCCAGAAATTGTCGCTGGCGTAGGGCGCGCCTTTGTTGTCGCCGATGCGGACGATGCGCTCGGCCGGGAGGCCGATGGTGTCGTGCCACAGGGCGTAGGCTTCGTCGTCGGTGTGATAGACGGTGACCAGCAGGCGGTCCTTGGGCAACTTCCAGACTTCGGTCAACAGCTCCCAGGCCCAGAGGATGGCGTCCTTCTTGAAGTAGTCGCCGAACGACCAGTTGCCCAGCATCTCGAAGAAGGTGTGATGACGCGCGGTGTATCCAACCTGGTCGAGGTCGTTGTGCTTGCCGCCCGCACGCAGGCAGCGTTGGACATCGGCCGCGCGCACGTAGCTACGCTTCTCGGCGCCGAGGAATACGTCCTTGAACTGCACCATGCCGGAATTGGTGAACAGCAGGGTCGGATCATTGCCGGGCACCAGCGGTGCCGACGGCACGATGGTGTGCCCCTTCGCGCGGAAGAAGTCGAGGAAATCGCGCCGGATTTCCGACGTGCTGGGCACCGTTGTATCGGGCGCTGGCGTGCTGGGTTTGGGCTTTGTGCTCATGAGCTGGCATTGGTTGGCGGGCGCAATTCCTGCGCCGCGAGCCCCGAAGATGCGGGCGCGGACCCGGATGGCAACCCAATATCCCAAGATTAACAGGCTGCGGAGGGAGTCGCCGCTCGAATTCCCGATCGTTGCGATAGGACGGGTCGAAAACCGTTCAGTCGTTTGGATGCTGCCGCGTCGCGTAGCGCACGCTGTCGCCGTCGAAGCCGCGCCGGATCAGGAAATCGGCGGCCTTGCGCCGCAGGCCGATATCGTCCGAGAGGGCCGCGCCGTAGCGCCGCCGCACCAGATCTCGCGCGATGGCAGGCCAGTCGCCCTCGCCCGCCCCCTCCAGGGCAGCCAGCGCGGCTTCGATCATCTCCTCGCCCAAGCCGTGGGTCCCCAATTCCGCGCGGATACGGATTGGACCGTAACCGTGCACCATGCGCATGCGGGCGAGGCTGGATGCGAAACGGGCATCGTCCTGCCAACCCTCGGCGGTCATCCGTTGCACCGCCAGGCCAGCCTCGTTCTCCGGCACGCCGCGCGCGGTCAGCTTGCGGGTCAGCTCTTTGCGCGAATGCTCGCGCCGGACCAGCAATCCGAGCGCGCGCTGCGCCGGGGTCATCTCCCGGCGCTTGGCCTGCAGACGTGATCCATTCCTCGCGATGTCGGCATCGTCCACTTAGTCGAACAGTCTGCCAATGAGTCCTCGCCCGGGGCGGATCAGACTTCCGCGTCTTCCGCTTTGACTTCCTTGATCAACACCGCATCCGGCACGAGCTGGGCGCGCAGGGTGGTTTCCAGCTTCGTCATGACCGCCGGATTCTCCTTGAGGTACTGGCGCGCGTTTTCCTTGCCCTGGCCGATGCGCTCGCCGTCGTAGCTGTACCAGGCACCGGATTTCTCCACCAGCTTGGCCTCCACGCCCATGTCGATCAGCTCGCCTTCGCGGCTGATGCCTTCGCCATACAGGATCTCGGTGACGACGACCTTGAACGGTGGCGCCATCTTGTTCTTGACGACCTTGATCTTGGTCTGGTTGCCGATGATCTCCTCACCCTTCTTGATCGCGCCGATACGGCGGATGTCGAGGCGCACGGAGGCGTAGAACTTCAATGCGTTGCCGCCGGTGGTCACTTCCGGGCTTTGTCCCGGCATCATGATGCCGATCTTGTGACGCAACTGATTGATGAAGAACACCATGCAGTTGCTGCGCTTGATGTTGCCGGTCAGCTTACGCAGGGCCTGGCTCATCAGGCGCGCCTGCAGGCCGGGCAGCTGGTCGCCCATCTCGCCCTCGATCTCGGCGCGCGGCGTCAGTGCAGCGACCGAGTCGATCACCACCATGTCGACAGCATTCGAACGCACCAGCATGTCGGCGATCTCGAGCGCCTGCTCGCCGGTGTCGGGCTGCGACACGAGCAGGTCGTCGACGTTGACGCCGAGCTTCTGCGCATAGGTCGGATCGAGCGCGTGTTCGGCGTCGATGAAGGCCGCGACGCCACCCAGCTTCTGGCACTCGGCGATGGTCTGCAACGTCAGCGTGGTCTTGCCCGAGGATTCCGGGCCGTAGATCTCGACCACGCGACCGCGCGGCAAGCCGCCGATGCCCAGCGCGATGTCGAGCAGCAGCGAGCCGGTCGGGATCACCGGCACCACTTCGGCGACGCGGTCGCCCATGCGGATTACCGAGCCCTTGCCGAACTGCTTCTCGATCTGGCCCAGGGCCGCGGAGAGTGCGCGCTTCTTGTTCTCGTCCATCGTGGTGTTCCTTGCAAGGTGGGAAAGTCGGGTTGCAGGCAATCTAGCGGGCGTCCGTCGCAAGGACTGCGACCTCGTCGCCTGTGGTTGAAGGATCGGTTGTCATGGACTGCGCCTGTAGCGCGCGACCGCCCCGGGGCATGTCGGAAATCGCCGCGTCGGATCGCAGGAAAGCGCGTCCTGCGACTGTCGTGGCAGGTGTTGCACGCGAGAGCGGCATCATGCTCAACGGTTCGGCCGCACCAGCCCGCAGTACAGGCCTTCGATGGCGAAGTCCTGGTCGGGCAGCACATCGATCGGGGCGTAGTCGGGATTGCGCGGCAGCAGGCGGATCCGATCCTTGCCGATCTTCAGCAGCTTGACCGTGATCTCGTCGTCGATCCGTGCGACCACGATCTGGCCGGTGCGCGCGTCGGCGGTGCGATGGACGCCGATCAGGTCGCCATCGAAGATGCCCTCGTCGCGCATCGAATCGCCCTTCACTTTCAGCAGGTAATTGGGTGCCGGCGAGAAGAAGTTGCGATCGAGCAGTACGTAATCGTCGCCGCCGACATCCGCGCCGATCGGCGTACCCGCCGCCACACGGCCGAGGACCGGCAAGCGCAGGGCGTCGTCGGGCGTGGCCGGGCGCGTCTCCCGGGCTTCATCGCGCACGACGCGAATGCCGCGCGCCTGTCCCGGGATGCGCTTGATGGCGCCGGCCTGTTCGAGGGCTTCGAGGTGGTATTGGGCCGCGCGCACGCCGCGAAAGCCGAAAGCCGCCGCGATTTCCGCCTGCGAAGGCGGCATGCCGTCCGAGTCGATGCGCTCGGTGATCATCGCGAGCATCGCTTGCTGGGTTTCGGTCAGGTCCATGGTTAGTAGTAATACTACTAACGAGCGGTGCAAGCAAGCCCTAGCTTGGAATCCACGGGCTACAGCCCCTGCAGGCCTTGCAGCGCCGCCGCAACGGTTCGGCGCCGGACCGCGTCACGGTCGCCGTCGAAATGAAACAGCTCAGCCTTGGGATAGCCGCCTCGGCGCTTCCAAGCGATCCACACGGTACCGACCGGCTTCTCCTCGGTGCCGCCGCCCGGTCCTGCGATCCCCGTCACCGCCACTGCCACGCTGGCCCCGGAAGTCACCAGTGCGCCGGAGACCATTTCGATCACGGTCTCGCGGCTGACCGCGCCTTGCGTTTCCAAGGTTTGCGCGCGCACGCCGAGCAACGCCTGCTTGGCCTCATAGCTGTAGGCCGCGAGCCCGCAATCAAACCATTCGGAAGAACCGGCGACGTCGGTCACTGTCTTGGCGATCCAGCCGCCGGTGCAGCTTTCGGCGGTGACCAGGTGGTCGCGCTGGCCGCTCAGCTGTTCGCCGAGCGATTCCGCCAGACGGCGCAGTTCGAGATCGGAAGGGGGCATCGGCGTGTCCGCACGGGCGAGCGCGCTTTGTAGCCCAAAAGCGACTTCGTGTCGCGGCGCAAAAGAAACGGCCCGCGCATGGCGGGCCGTTTCGCGACACGATCGCACCGACTCAGTAAGTCACGCGGAAGGTCACGCCGTAGGTCGCGGGCGCACCGAGGAACGCGTTGTAGGAATTGAGCGGATCGCCCGGCGCCGGCGAACCCGGAGCCTGCAGCGGTGCATCGAAGCCGACCTGTACGTACTCCTCGTCGAAGACGTTCAAGCCCCACAGCTCCACCATCCAGCGCTTGTTCTTCGCGCCGACGCCGACGCGAGCGTTGACGACCGTGTAAGCGTCCTGCTTCTTTTCGGCATCGAGGTCGGAGCCGGTGTTGAACTCCGACATGTACTTGGCGCCGACGTTGAAACGGCCGACCAGACTGCTACCGAAATCCCATTCGTACGTGACAGACCCGGACGCGGACCACAACGGCGCGAAGCTCGCCTGGCTACCCGGCAACTTGTACAGCGGACCGAGCGTCGGGGTGGTCTGGAATTCAGCAGTCGGCCTTTCGTCGCCGTACTGGGTATCGGCATACATGAGGCCGCCCTGCAGCATCAGGCCCTGGATCGCATTGGGCTGCCACAGGATTTCGGTATCGACGCCCTGCGACACGACTTCGGGGATCGAGCGCACCACAAAACTGGTACCGAGGAAGCTGTTGAGCTGGAAGTCCTCGTAGGTCTGGTGGAACAGCGTCGCGTTCAACAGCAGGTTGCCTTCGGCCCACGTGGTCTTGGCACCGAGTTCGTAGCTGTCGACGAACTCACCCGGGAACGAGGTGTCGTTGACCGGCACGATGCCCGCGCCGCTGCTCGAGAGTCCGTCCGCCGATTGCACGCGGTCGAGGTTGAAGCCGCCGGCCTTGTAGCCGCGCGCGGCCGAGGCGTAGGTCATCACGTGTTCGTTCCAGCGATAGGCGGCCTTGAGCGTGCCAGACCATTCCTTCTCTTCGCGATCCTGGTTCGTGACCCGGCCGTTGTGCAGGGCGTTGGCCCAAGGCAGGCACATGAAACCGACCACCTGTGGCGCGACCGCGCCGATCAGTGCGGCCTGGGTCGCCGGCGGCAGGAACTGGAAGCCGGGAATCCGTGCCGCAATTGCGGCGCCGACCTGGCCGCCGGGATTGGCGAGCGTGGACCCGCAGCCGACGCTGCCGTTCGGATTGCTATAGACCGAGTCGAGCTCCTTCTTCTCGCGCGTGTAGCGCAGCCCCAGGGTCAGGTCCAGGGCGTCGGTTGCATGCCAGGTGTTGTTGGTGAACAGGGCCAGGCTCTTTGCGTTCTGCTCGTAGCGGTCGAGCGCACCGAGGCCCCCGAAGTTGGTCCCGAACGGCTGCCCGGTCACCTGCGACAGAAACAGCGCCGGGTTGCTCTGGTCCACAGTCAGACCAAACGGTGCCAGCTGCGCGGCGAGGCCGCCGAGCACGCGCGAACCGACCAGTGTCGACAGATAGGGCTCGTAGGCGGCGCCGATGCGGTAGGAGTCGTTGCGCTTGAGGTCTTCGTCCGAATAGAACATGCCGACCATCCAGTCGACGCTATCGGTCGCGCCTGTCAGACGGAATTCCTGACTGAACTGCTCGAAGCCGGTGAACGATTCGTTCTCGTCGGCATTCCGGTAGATCAGGTCTGCGCTGGAGTAATCGAAATCGAGGCCGTTGATCGCCTGCCAGTCGCGCGAGGCCGTGATCGAGGTCAGCGTGGCGTCGCCGAACCACGGCGTTGTCCAGTTGACCTCACCGCTGATGCCCTTGTCCTTGATGTCCTGTTCGGTGCTGCGATTGGCGTAGGCCACGCGCGCAAAAGGATCCGCGACCGGTGCCACGCCCGAATCAGGGGACAAGGCATCGATGATCGCCGCGGTCGCGCCGCGTGTGGTGGTCACGGCCGTGCAGCAATTCTCTTCGCGGCTGGTGAAGTCGGCGATGAAATTGATGTCGAGATTTTCGGTCGGTTCGAGCAGCAACTGGCCGCGCAGGGAGTGGAAGTTCTGGTCGTAGTCTTCGGTCTCGGTGCGCGGTCCGCCGCCGGTGCGCACGTCCATCCAGCCATCACGCTTGCGCTTGGTGGCGTAGACGCTGAAAGCTGCGTTCTCGCTTAGCGTGCTGTTGAGCGCGCCGGAAACACCGAGCGCGTTGTAGTTGCCGACGGTGATTTCGCCTTCGACGAAGGTGCTGTAGCTCGGCCGCCGCGTAATTACGTTGACGACGCCGGCGGAAGTGTTCTTGCCGAACACGGTGCCCTGCGGGCCCTTCAGTACCTCGATCCTTTCGAGTTGGCCGAGATCGCCAAAGCCCACGCTGTTGCGCGGCCGGTAGACGCCATCGATGACGATGCCGACCGACGACTCCAGGCCGGCGTTGTCGCCGACGGTGCCGATGCCGCGCAGGCGCGCGGTGGTGATCGCTTCGTTCTGAGTGCTGGTGACGGTGAAGCCGGGCACCAGCACCTGCAGGTCCTTGATGTCGCGCACGCCGGTGTCCTGCAGCAACTGCTCGGGCAGCGCGGTGATCGCGATCGGTACGTTCTGCATCTGTTCTTCGCGCTTTTGCGCGGTGACCGTCATGGTCGCGAGCGTGGTCGCCTCTTCTTCGTCCGTGGTGGCTGGAGCCGCGGCTTCCTGTGCCTGCGCCCCTTGCATCTGCGACATCGACACGAGCGCCACCAGCACAGCGCTGGCAAGCAATCGGCGTTCCGGCTTGATCGAAAGCATGGTGTCCCCCTACCCGAGTGTGTATGGACCGCGCATCCCTCCCGAACTGGGCGGACGCCCAGTCTGGATACACGGCAAATCTCCGCGGCCAACGCCGCTACAGCCCAAATGCCTAACCGTTGTGGGGGACGCGGTCGGGCATGATCCGGGCGCTAAACGCGACCGTAGCGGAAAACTAACACATCCGCACGCCGCCGTACGCTTGCCAATAGTCATCCGCAGCCCGCCCCGGCGCCCGATCGCGATCGGGCAAACTACCCCGCCCGCCCCGTCGTCCCCGTCCATGTCCGCCGAGCAACACACCCCACTGATGCGCCAGTTCTTCACGGCCAAGGCCGAGCATCCCGACGTGTTGCTGTTCTTCCGCATGGGCGACTTCTACGAACTGTTCTACGACGACGCGCGCAAGGCCGCGCGCCTGCTCGACATCACCCTGACCCAGCGCGGCAGCTCGGCCGGGCAACCGATCCCGATGGCGGGCGTGCCCTATCACGCGGTCGAGGGCTATCTCGCGCGCCTGGTCGCGCTGGGTGAGTCGGTCGCGATCTGCGAACAGATCGGTGATCCCGCCGCGAGCAAGGGCCTGGTCGAACGCAAGGTCGTGCGCATCGTCACGCCGGGCACGGTGACCGACGAGGCGCTGCTGCAGGACCGCCGCGACACGCTCCTGATGGCCGTGGCACGCGGGCGCAGTGGTTATGGCCTGGCGTGGGCGGACCTGGCCGGCGGCCGCTTCCTGGTCAACCAGGTCGAAGGCGACGATGCGCTGGAAGCCGAACTCGCGCGACTGGAGCCGGCCGAGCTGCTGGTCGCCGACGAGGACGGTTGGCCTGCGTCGGTGTCGACGCGCCACGGCCTGCGCCGACGAGCGCCGTGGTTGTTCGATGGCGACGCCGGGCGGCGGCAGTTGCTGCAGTTCTTCGGCCTGCATGACCTGTCGGGCTTCGGCATCGAAAACCTGCCGTTGGCGATCGGCGCGGCCGGCGCACTGCTCGGCTACGTCGAGGAAACGCAGAAGCAACGCCTGCCGCACCTGAGCGCAATCGCCACCGAGGCCAGCGACGGCGCGATCGCGATGAACGCGGCGACGCGCCGGCATCTCGAACTCGACAGTCGTGTCGACGGCGACGCCAGGCATACCCTGCTTGGCGTCCTCGACTCGACGATTTCGCCGATGGGTGGCCGGCTGCTGCGCCGCTGGCTGCACCGCCCGCTGCGCGATCGGCGCGTCCTGGCCGAGCGCCACCAGGCGGTGGAAGCGCTCATCGAACAACGCATCGACGCCGACTTGCGCCAAACATTCCGCGCCCTCGGCGACGTCGAACGCATCCTGTCGCGCGTGGCGCTGCGTTCGGCAAGGCCGCGCGACCTCAGCACGTTGCGCGATGCGCTCGGCCTGCTGCCTGGCGTACGTGCACTGTTGTCGCCGCTCGATGCGCCGCGCGTGCAAGGGCTACTGGCCGAGTTCGGCGAACACGCCGCGCAGGCCGAGTGGCTGGCGCGCGCGATCGTGCCGCAACCGCCACTGCTCGCACGCGACGGCGGTGTCATCGCCGGCGGCTTCGATGCCGATCTCGACGAGCTGCGGCTGCTCAGCACGAATGCGGACCAGTTCCTGGTCGACCTCGAACTACGCGAACGCGCCGCCAGCGGGATCGCCACGTTGAAGGTGGGCTACAACCGGGTGCACGGTTATTACATCGAGATCAGCAAAGGCCAGGCCGACAAGGCGCCCGTGCACTACACGCGCCGGCAGACGCTGACCGGCGCCGAGCGCTACATCACCGAAGAACTCAAGCAGTTCGAGGACAAGGTGCTGTCGGCGCGCGAGCGTTCGCTGGCGCGCGAGAAACTGCTGTATGAATCGCTGCTCGACGGCCTCAACGAACACCTGGAAGCACTAAGGCGCTGCGCCGCGGCGCTGTCGGAACTCGACGTGCTGGCCTGCTTCGCCGAGCGCGCGCAGGCGCTGGACTGGGCGCGTCCGACATTGTCGGACGAGCCGCAGCTATGCATCGAGCGTGGTCGCCATCCCGTGGTCGAGGCGGTGCGCGACGAGCCGTTCGAGCCAAACGACCTGGCGCTCGACGATGCCAGACGCATGCTCGTGATCACCGGCCCCAACATGGGCGGCAAGAGTACTTACATGCGCCAGAACGCACTCATCGTGCTGCTAGCGCACATCGGCAGCTACGTGCCGGCGTCGCGTGCGGTGCTCGGGCCGATCGACCGCATCCTCACCCGCATCGGCGCCGGCGACGACCTCGCGCGCGGGCAATCGACCTTCATGGTCGAGATGTCGGAAACCAGCTACATCCTGCACCACGCCACGCCGCAGTCGCTGGTGCTGATGGACGAGATCGGCCGCGGCACTTCGACCTACGACGGCCTCGCCCTCGCCGAGGCATGCGCGCGGCATCTGGCGACGGTCAATCGCTGCTACACGCTGTTTGCCACGCACTATTTCGAACTGACCGCGCTGGCCGAGCCTGGCAGTGGCATCGCCAACGTGCACCTGGATGCGGTCGAGCACGGCGACGCCCTGGTCTTCATGCATGCGGTGAAAGGCGGACCGGCCAACCGCAGCTTCGGATTGCAGGTCGCGGCGCTGGCAGGCCTGCCCAAATCGGTGGTCCGCCAGGCGCGTGGACGCCTCGCCGAACTCGAGCAGCGCGGCTCCGACGCCTCGCCGGCGTTGTCGCCCGAAGTGCTCGACAGCCCGCAGCAGATCGGCCTGTTCGCGCCCTCCTCCGCAGCGCTCGATGCGCTCGCCACGATCGAGCCTGATGAACTCTCGCCGAAGCAGGCGCTGGAGGCGCTTTACCGTCTCAAGGCGTTGCAGTAGCGACTGGACGTTATCGGTTCTGTAACGCTTCCGGGCCTAGTGTGCGATTCCCCGCTACGAATCCGGAACCGCCATGAACGCCCAGCCCTCTTCGTTGACCAATGACCTCGCATCGCAGCTGCAAGGCGCTCCGCTGCAGCAGATCTCCCGGCAACTGGGCATCGACCCGTCGCAGGCCAACACCGCCATCGGCGCGGCCCTGCCGCTGCTGATGGGCGCGCTCGGCCGCAACGCGAGCCAGCCGCAGGGCGCGGAAGCCTTGTTCGGCGCCTTGCAGAAGGACCATACGGGCCTCGATATCGGCAGCGTGCTCGGTTCGGTGCTCGGTGGCGGCGGTCAGGGGCAGCAAATTCTCGGTCACGTCTTCGGCAATCGCACGCCACGTGCGCAACAGGCGCTCGGGCAGGCCACCGGGCTGGGCGGCGACAAGGCCAACATGCTGCTGCGCTGGCTGGCACCGATCGTGATGGCCTACCTCGCCAAGCGCATGTTCGAGCAACGACAGACCGGCGACACGCCGACCGATGTCCCCGGCAAAGCATCCACGCCGCAAGTGCTCGGCGACATCCTCGGCCAGGAGCAGCAGAGCATCGGCCAGCAGGGTGGTCTCGGCGGCGGTGTGTTGAATGCGGTGCTCGACAAGGACGGCGATGGCGACGTCGATCTGTCGGACCTCATGAAAGTCGGGCAATCGGTCTTGGGCGGTATGCCTCGCGCCTGAATTCGCGTTAGCGCCGTTTCTCCGTCCCGCTTGCGGGTGGAAGGGCATGGGAGTCACTGCTCCACCACGTCCTTGAAGCCCTCGCGACGGGAGAAGAGCTGCCATCACTTCGATAACTTCCACCTATCGAAAACTTCGCATCATTCAATTTCATAAACATTGAAGGCCAGCGTACGCTCGATAGAACCTCGTCCACCCCGCACGGAGCCAGCCCATGTCAGCCGAACCGAAGTGCCCGTTCAATCACGCCGCCGGACGCAGTCCGTCGAACCGCGACTGGTGGCCGAACCAGCTGGGGTTGGACCTCCTGCACCAGCATTCGTCCAAGTCCGATCCGATGGATCCGGATTTCGACTACGCAAAGGAATTCAAAAGCCTCGACCTGGCGGCCCTGAAGCAGGATCTCGCGGACCTGATGACCGACTCGCAGGATTGGTGGCCGGCAGACTTCGGACACTACGGGCCGTTGTTCATCCGCATGGCGTGGCACAGCGCCGGCACCTACCGCATCGGCGACGGTCGCGGCGGCGGCGGCAGAGGCCAGCAGCGCTATGCGCCGCTCAACAGCTGGCCGGACAACGTCAGCCTGGACAAGGCGCGCCGCCTGCTCTGGCCGATCAAGAAGAAATACGGCCGCAAGATTTCGTGGGCGGACCTGATGATCCTCACCGGCAACGTCGCGCTGGAAACGATGGGATTCAAGACCTTCGGCTTCGCCGGAGGACGCGAGGACGTGTGGGAGCCGGACCAGGACGTCCATTGGGGCGAGGAGTCCACATGGCTTGGCGGCGACAAGCGTTACTCCGGCGAGCGCGACCTCGCCAATCCCTTTGCCGCCGTGCAAATGGGCCTGATCTACGTCAACCCGGAAGGCCCGAACGGCAACCCGGATCCCGTCGCGGCGGCCAGGGACATCCGCGAGACCTTCGCCCGCATGGCGATGAACGATGAGGAGACGGTCGCACTGATCGCCGGTGGCCACACCTTCGGCAAGACCCATGGTGCGGGCGATCCGTCGCACGTGGGACACGATCCGGAAGCGGACGATATCGTGACGCAGGGCCTCGGCTGGAGGAGCACCCATGGCACCGGTATTGCAGGCGACGCGATCACCAGCGGCCTGGAGGTCACCTGGACCACCAAACCGACGCAGTGGAGTCAGGATTTCTTCAAGCACCTGTTCGGTTTCGAATGGGAACTGACCAAGAGCCCCGGCGGCGCGCACCAGTGGCAGCCGAAGAATGGCGCGGGTGCTGGCACGGTCCCGGACGCCCATGACGGGTCGAAGCGGCGCGCACCCAACATGCTCACCACGGACCTGTCCCTGCGATTGGATCCGGCCTACGAAAAGATCTCCCGGCGATTCCTCGAGAATCCGGACCAGTTCGCGGACGCCTTCGCGCGCGCGTGGTTCAAGCTGACGCACCGCGACATGGGTCCGCGCGCGCGCTACCTCGGCCCGGAAGTGCCTGCCGAAGAACTCATCTGGCAGGATCCCGTTCCCGCGGTCGATCACCCGCTGATCGGCGAGGCGGACATTGCCGCGCTCAAGGTCAAGGTCCTGGCGTCGGGCCTGAGCGTTTCGCAACTGGTCTCGACCGCGTGGGCGTCGGCGTCCACCTACCGCGGGTCCGACAAGCGCGGCGGCGCGAATGGCGCGCGAATTCGCCTCGCGCCACAGAAGGAATGGGCGGTCAACGAGCCCGCACAGCTGGCGAAGGTCCTGGAAACGCTGGAACGCATTCGCAGCGAGTTCGACAGCGCTCAAGCCGGCGGCAAGAAGGTCTCGCTTGCCGACCTGATCGTGCTGGCCGGTTGCGCGGGCGTGGAGCAGGCGGCGAAGAATGCCGGCCACGCCGTGACGGTGCCCTTCTCGCCTGGGCGTACCGACGCCTCCCAGGAGCAGACCGATGTGGACTCCTTCGCCGTGCTCGAACCGGTCGCGGACGGTTTTCGCAACTACCTCAAGGAGAAGTACAGCGTTCCTGCCGAAGCGCTGCTAGTCGACAAAGCGCAGTTGCTGACTCTGACCGCACCGGAGATGACGGTACTCGTCGGCGGCATGCGCGTCCTCGGCACCAACATCGAACAGACCCGGCATGGGATCTTCACCGATCGAGCAGACGCACTGACCAACGACTTCTTCGTGAACCTGCTTGACATGTGCACGGAATGGAAGCCGCTCTCGGACGCCGAGAACGTGTTCGAGGCGCGCGATCGCAGGACCGACGAACGCAAGTGGACAGGCACGCGCGTCGACCTGATCTTCGGCTCGCACTCGCAACTGCGGGCTCTGGCCGAAGTCTATGCAAGCTCGGACGCGCAGAAGAAGTTCGTCCACGACTTCGTAGCGGCCTGGAGCAAGGTGATGAACCTCGATCGATTCGACCTTGCGTGATCCCGGATAGGCCTTCAGCCTTAGGTTTCCGCAAGGCGCCCTCGAAACGCCGGCAGCCCGCTGCCGGCGTTTTTTTGCTGTCATCCCGAACGTAGTGAGGGACCTGTTGGCGCTTGCGTGACCCTGAGAAACAGATCCCTCGCTACGCTCGGGATGACAAGACGATGGTGATGTGCACTCACGTCGCCGGCCGCTGCTCCACCTTGGGCTCGGCGATTTCCTGGCCAGGCTTCGCACGGCCAGCCATCTCCGCGCCGGCATTGCGTGGCAAGCGCCACATCATCCACGCCGAACTCGCCGAGATCAGCCCGACCACGATGAACGCGATATAGAAATTGTGTACGTCTGTCGATGGACGATCGCCGACCAAACCTGCGATTTCCAGAATGTAACCGCCGACCGCGACGCCCATGCTCAGCGAGAGCTGCTGCATCATCCCGGCCAGGCTGCTGGCCTGGCCCATCTTCGGCGAGTCCACCTCGGCATAACTGATCGCATTCAAGCTCGTGAACTGCAGCGAACGGAAGCAGCCACTGACCAACAAGGTCCCGATGATGAAGACGTGCGGCGTCTCCGGCCGGAACAATCCGAAACCGCACAACATCAGCGACGCGATCAAGGCGTTGACCACCAGCACGCGGCGGAACCCATAGCGCTTGAGGATGCGTGCCGCGATCGTCTTCATGAACATCGCCCCGATCGCGGACACGAAGGTCAGCAGGCCCGATTGCACCGGACTGAGGCCGAAGCCCAGTTGCAGCATTAGCGGCAGCAGGAAAGGCGTTGCGCCGATGCCGATGCGGAACAACGAACCGCCGAGCACGCCGGCGCGAAAGGTAGGCAATCGGAACAGTCGCAGGTCGAGCAGCGGATGGGCATGGCGGCGCGCATGCCGCACGTACGCCAACAGCATGCCTGTGCCGAGCAGCAGCGCCCCCATCGCCAGCGGCATCGATACCAGGTGCCGGCCCAGCGTGGAGAAACCGAACATCGCCAGCGCCAGGCCGACGCCGGCCAGCATGAAACCGCGCCAGTCCAGCGGCGCGGTTGGCTCACGGATATCGGGAATGAAGCGCTTCGCCAGCACGATGCCGAGCACGCCCATCGGGATGTTGATCAGGAAGATCCAGCGCCAGTCGAAGTAAGTGGTGATGAATCCGCCCAGAGGCGGTCCGACCACCGGCCCGACCAGCGCCGGAATGGTCAGCCAGCTCAGCGCCTGCACCAGTTCATTCTTCGGCACCGTGCGCAACAGCACCAGGCGTCCCACCGGCACCATCATCGCGCCGCCCATGCCTTGCAGAAATCGCGCGGCGACCATCGCTTCCAGCGAGTCGCTGGCGGCGCAGCCGATCGAACCGAGCAGGAACACGCCGATCGCGGTCATGAAGGTCGGCCGCGCACCGAAACGATCCGCGACCCAGCCGCTCACCGGAATGAACACCGCAAGCGCGAGCAGGTAGGTGGTCAGCGCCAGCTTCAGCGCGATCGGGTCGGTCGCCAAGTCGCGCGCGATCGCCGGCAGCGACGTCGAGATCACGGTCGAATCCATGTTCTCGATGAACAGTGCGCAGGCGACGATCAGAGGCAGCGTGCGGCGGGTTTTCATGCGGCCGCCGCCCAACTGCGGCTCATTCACGGCGCATCACAGCGCATCGATGTCACCGAGCGCACGAATCAGTTTGCGGGCACGCTTGTCGGGCTTGGTTTGCGGCGCCTGATAGCCGGCACGTGCGGCGCCGAGTTCGGCGCGGCGGGTTTCGCGAGCCAGTCGCGATGCTTCCGGTTCCCGATACAAGGTCTGCGCAACGGCGGCCGATCCGCGCTTCGCAGTGAGCGCGGCGACTTCGATCAAGAAAGTTTCTTCCCCGCGCACGATTTTCATCGGATCGCCAACCTGCACGCTGCGCGATACCTTAACGCGGTGACCGTCGACCTCGACTTTGCCGCTCTCGATCGCCTGCTTGGCCAGGCTGCGCGTCTTGAAGAAGCGTGCGGCCCACAGCCAGATGTCCAGCCTGACGCCCGCGGCAGCGATTACGGATTCG
>JACMKK010000260.1 GCA_014380115.1 Luteimonas sp.
ACCGCGGCGCGCGTGAGCTGTTGCGGCGGCGCGAGGTCGAGGTCGTGAAGATCGCCGCGCCCGCGCTGGCCCGGGACGTCGACACGCCGCGCGATGCGCGCGGGGTGACATGGAAGCGAACGGCGGAGTAGGCTCAGGACATCCCCAGCGCCGCAAGGGAACTCCGATGAAATTGAACGTCAACGGCACTGACCACGAGGTCGCCGCGCCGCCTGAAATGCCGTTGCTGTGGGTCCTGCGCGACCTGATGGGACTGACCGGCACCAAGTTCGGCTGCGGCATCGCGCAATGCGGCGCCTGCACCGTGCACATCGATGGCGCGCCGCTGCGTGCCTGCGTCACGCCGGTCGCGGCGGTGGCCGGCAAGAAGATCACCACCATCGAAGGCCTCTCGACCGACGGCAGCCATCCGGTGCAACAAGCTTGGACCGAGCTCGACGTGGTGCAGTGCGGTTACTGCCAGTCCGGACAGATCATGTCCGCGGCAGCGTTGCTGGCCAAGGTGCCGACGCCGAGCGATACCGATATCGACCAGGCCATGTCCGGCAACATCTGCCGCTGCGGCACCTATCCACGCATCCGCGCGGCGGTGCATCGCGCCGCGGACATCGGCAAGGCCTGAGTCCACGCACGCGGCGACCGGCATCGGCGCCGTTCCCCCATGCAGTTCGACGGAGGTTTCCGTGAACGTCGCAAGCAAGTTGTCCCGCCGCGATTTCCTCAAGACCACCGCGCTCGCCGGTGGCGGACTGGTGATCGGCTTCGCGATTCCCGGCGCCGGGCGCCTCGCCATGGCGCAGCAGGCACAGGTCGCAACGGCAACAGCGGCGGCATTCGCCCCGAACGCGTTCCTGCGCATCGGCAATGACGACAGCATGACCGTGCTGCTGGCGCATTCGGAGATGGGCCAGGGCATCTGGACCGCGTTGCCGATGCTGATCGCCGAGGAACTCGACGCCGACTGGTCGAAGATCAAGGTCGAGCACGCGCCTGCAGCGCCCGAATACTTCAGTTCGGTGTTCCACATGCAGGGCACGGGTGGCTCGACCACGACCTGGTCCGAGTTCGACCGCTATCGTCAGGCCGGCGCCGCTGCGCGCGTGCTGCTGGTGCAGGCTGCGGCTGCGCGCTTCAACGTGCCGGTCGCCGACATCCGCACCGAGAACGGCGAGGTCATCGCCGGCACGCAGCGCGCGCGCTACGGCGCGCTCGCCGACGATGCCGCCAAGCTCAAGGCGCCCGATCCGGCCTCGCTCACACTCAAGGATGCCAAGGACTGGAAGATCATCGGCAAGCCGACCAAACGCCTGGACTCGCACGAGAAGATCACCGGCCGCGCCGAGTTCGGCATGGACGTGCAGTTCGACGGCCTGTTGACCGCGGTGGTGGCGCATGCGCCGGTGTTTGGCGGCAAGGTGAAGTCGTTCGACGCAACTGCGGCCAAGGCGATCCCCGGCGTGCGCAACGTGGTGCAGATACCGACCGGCGTGGCCGTGGTCGCCGACCACTACTGGGCCGCGAAGCTCGGACGCGATGCGCTGAAGGTCGAATGGGACCTCGGCCCCAACGCCGCGCTCGACAGCCAGGCCTTGCGCACGCAGTTCACGCAGCTCGCAGCGACGCGAGGGCTTCCGGCCGCGCAGGCCGGCGATGTCGCCGCCGCGCTGCCGAAGTCGGCCAAGACGGTCGAGGCGGAGTACGCCGTACCGTATCTCGCGCATGCGCCGATGGAGCCGATGAACTGCACGGTGAAGATCGGCAAGGACAAGTGCGAGCTCTGGATCGGCACGCAGTTCCAGACCCTCGAGCAGACTACCGCTGCGCAGATCACCGGCCTCAAGCCCGAGCAGGTGTTCGTGCATACCACCTTCCTCGGCGGCGGTTTCGGGCGCCGCGCCACGCCTTCGCCCGACATCGTGTTCGAGGCGGTGCATATCGCCAAGGCCGCGAACGCGCCGGTCAAGACCGTGTGGAGCCGCGAGGACGATATCCGCGGCGGTTTCTACCGTTCGGCATTCGTGCACAGGGCCAGCGTCGGCCTCGATGCTGCCGGCAAGCCGGTCGCCTGGCAGCACGACGCCGTCGGCCAGTCGATCATGGCCGGCACGTTCATGGAAGCGATGATGGTCAAGAACGGCATCGACACCACTTCGATCGAAGGCGTCTCCGACTCGCCCTACATCCTCGACGTCCCGGACCATCGCGTCGGCCTGCATTCGCCCCAGACCGGCATTCCGGTGCTGTGGTGGCGGTCGGTCGGCCACAGCCACACTGCGTTCGCGATGGAGAGCCTGGTCGACGAACTCGCGCATGCCGCCGGCCAGGATCCGGTCGAGTACCGCCGCAGCCTGTTGCAGAAGCATCCGCGTCATCTCGGCGTGCTCGACCTCGCCGCGGAGAAGGCCGGCTGGAGCACGCCGCCTGCGCAGGGCCGCGCGCGCGGCATCGCCGTGCACGAATCATTCGGCAGCTTCATCGCGCAGGTCGCCGAAGTGTCGCTCGAGCGCGCCCCCGATGGAGGCAGCGCGATCAGGGTTAACCGCGTGGTCTGCGCGGTCGACTGCGGCGTCGCCATCAACCCGGCCGGCGTCGTGGCGCAGATGGAATCGGGCATCGCTTTCGGCCTCGGCGCCGCGCTGCACAGCCACATCACCTTCAAGGACGGGCGCGTGCAGGAGTCCAACTACCATGACTATCAAGTGCTGCGCCTTGACGAGATGCCGGCGGTCGAGGTGCACATCGTGCCGAGCACCGAGAAATCCGGCGGCGTCGGCGAACCGGGTACCGCGCCGATCGCGCCGGCCGTCGCCAACGCCGTGTTCGCATTGACGCAGCAGCGCCTGCGCGAACTGCCGCTGCAGCTGGCGGCAACGCCTGCGCCCGCCCAACCCGCCGCGACGGCTTGAGGAGACGACCATGACGGCGCTACGCATCGTGTTGCCGCTTGCCTGCATGGCCCTGCTCGCCGCCTGCGGTCCGCGCGTGAGTCCGGAGCAGAAGGCGAAGGGCGTCGAAGCCTTCGCTACCGTGGAAAAGGTGTTCCAGCATCCACGCTGCCGCAACTGCCATATCCCCGGCGAACAGCCGTTGCAGTTCGATGCGGGCACGCCGCACATGATGAGCGTCGTGCGCGGTCCAGAAGGCAAGGGCGCTGCCGGCTTACCGTGTACGACCTGCCATGCCGAAAAGAATCCGCCCGCGAGTTATGGGCCGCACGCACCACCCGGCGCGCCGCACTGGGCGCTGCCGCCGCCTGACCAGAAGATGGCCTGGATCAATGTGTCGGCCGCGGAGCTGTGCGCGATGATCAAGGACAAGAAACGCAACGGCGACCGCGATCTCGACGCGATGCTCAAGCACGTCGCCGAGGACAAGTTGGTGTTGTGGGGCTGGACGCCTGGCGGCGAGCGCGCGCCGGTGTCGGTGCCGCATGCGGAATTCGTTGCGGCGTTTACGAGTTGGAAGGATGCGGGGGCGCCTTGTCCCGGAAGCTAGGGCGCAGGACTGCCAAGCTAGCGCGCAGGAACCGAGGCTGTTGCCCCCTTTGAAAAAGGGGGCAGGCGTGCGCGCAGCGCAGGACGGGGGATTTGCTCTTGATCTTCGTGACGCGCCCGTCCGGCTCCCCGCCAAGAGCAAATCCCCCGCCCGGCGCTGCGCGCCGTGCGCCCCCTTTTTCAAAGGGGGCAACAGCCCGGTCTGCGGCGATTCTTGGTTTGTTTTGCGGGTAACGTAAAGCACGAAGCCCGCTTGCGCGGGCTTCGTGTTCAAGGCGCTGGATGACTCGCTGCGCTCGCCCTTCGGGTCATTTGCTTCGCAAATGTTCGCTCCGGCCTGCGGCCTGCGCAGTCCCGCCTTCGCGGGGATGACGTTCCGGCAAAGCCGCGCTAAAGCGCGGGCCGGAACGTCACTTGATCTTGCCTTCCTTATAGATCACATGCTTGCGCACGACGGGGTCGTACTTCTTGACCTCCATCTTGGCTGGCGTGTTCTTCTTGTTCTTGTCGGTGGTGTAGAAGTGGCCGGTATTGGCCGAGGAGATCAGACGGATCTTGTCGCGCTTGCTTGCCATGATGTCCTCCTCAGACCTTTTCGCCGCGGGCGCGGAGATCGGCCAGGACCGTATCGATCCCGTTCTTGTCGATGGTGCGCAGCGCGTGCGCGGATACACGCAGCTTCACCCAACGGTTCTCACTGGCGACCCAGAAACGGCGCTCGTGCAGGTTGGGGAGGAAGCGGCGGCGGGTTCTGTTGTTGGCATGCGAGACGTTGTTGCCGCTCTGCACGCCCTTGCCGGAGACCTGGCATTTACGGGACATACGCACCTCGAGATCGATTTTTGTCGCCCATAGCCTGGGAGACGGCGGCCCCGCCACCGGTGGTGGCGCGCGATACGGGAACCAGAATTCATTGCCGG
>JACMKK010000261.1 GCA_014380115.1 Luteimonas sp.
CAACGGAATAGTGAGCACTGCAAGCGCGGTGAACCAGATGGGGTGAGGAATGGCGATGAAGTTCGCGACTGTCGCAGCGAGCACCACGAAGCCTACTGTTGCCGCGACGCGGCCGCGATACTTGCCGGCGACGAAGCCAGCGATGAGTGAGCCAGCGAAGGTCGCGAGAAGCCAGCCAGCCAGCACGAACAGAATTGCACCGATGGACATGCCCTGGACGTACGTGACAACTGCTGCCGGATCGCCGAGGTCGACACGTCCACGTGTGGGAAATAGCACTTGCCCAAGTGCCTCGAGAGCCGCGATGACCGCGAAGGCGACCAGCACGCCCGCGATGGCAGCTAGTGAGTATCGAAGGGGTTTGGGCATGCTTCCAACCTTCGCTGACACGTGGGCATGTTGGCGTGGCCTACGGATCCATGAACGTCCAGGTGTTCGCTCCATCGAAACGGCGAACTCGGACTGAGGCGATGAACTCAGGATCGAAGTTGGCAAGGTTGATCCCGTGCCTTCCGTCAGAATTTGGCTGCAGAGGTTCCCAGTGCGTGACGCAGCCGCAGGTCCTGCATCGAATAGTTCGCAGCGTCTTGTCGCCCCAGATGTATTCGGTTGTAGCTTCAGGATGCCCCGTGATTTCGACGGTACCGAACTTGAAATAGACCCACGGCCCACCAATGCGACGGCACAGCGAGCAGTTGCAGTCGGTGGCCACCTCCGGCGTGGACGGCAACACAAGTTGGACCGATCCGCAGTGACATGTACCTTTGTGCATCGGACGTCTCGCAGAGTTCAGTCAATATGCCAAAGCGGTGTCTGTTGCCTGGCGTTCGACACGAGCGGCGGCGCAAAAGGACGCCAAGCGGCTTTGGGACGTCCGCTCGATGGAGGGGCTAGGCCGCACTGCCGCCTTGCACCAAGGACCAGCTCTTGCCGTCTCCGACTTCGACATCACCAAGGGCAAACACATCAAACCCTTCGATGCATGCCATATTGACGCCGATCGTTTCGGTCTCACCCCGCATCGCATGGTGTGTGTAGATTCCACAGATTCTGCAGAAGTAGTGCTGTGCTTCCAGCGAGTTCCAAGCGTAGGTGAAGATGAGCTCCGCGCCGCCTGTGACCGCAAACGCTGAGCGTGGGGCGGCGCCCATGACAGCACCCTTTCGAGAACACAGCGAGCAATTGCACCTGAAGTATGGCCCCAGGGGATGCTCCGTGTCGATCTCGAAACGAACGCCACCGCAGTGGCAAGAGCCAAGGTACTTGCTCACGGCGCCAGATTAGCAAACGAATACTCTTGCTGCAAGGCGGCACTCGTGAAGCGAGCCGAGAGTTCAGTTTGCGCGTTCGCTGTGCTGCACGACATCAATGGAGATGTCATCGCAACGATGCGAAGTGCGCAGCCAGCGACTCGATCTCGGCGTTGCTGAGGTTGGCAAAGAGCGGATCCGGCTTCGCGGCGGTTCCGTGCGACCGGTTGCCGCCCCGCATCAGCAGTAACGACCAAACAGTGTAAAGCGCCCTTTGTCCAGCGAGCCGTGCCGCGCCGGCGCTTGTCCCCTGCAACGCCTCACCGTGGCAGTCGGTGCATCGCAAGCGATCGGCCAACGCGCGGCCAGTCTTGCTACCGGACGACTCTGCCGCGCGCGGGGGCAACAATGCCGCGTAGTACTCGGCAAGGTCGTTGACGTCTTGCTCGCTCAACTCTTCGGCAAGGCCCACCATCACCGGGGCGGTGCGCTTGCGCTCGCTGAAGGCGCGCCACTGCGCGATGAAGGCGGCCTTCGGCTGTCCTTCGAGCAGCGGCAGCGTCGAGTGAATCGCTTCCGTAGACGAGTGGCACGATACGCAGCGCGCGGCCGCGAGCCGGTCCCCAGCTGCCGCGTCGCCGGTTGCCGCGCCATTTGCGACCAGCAGGCATCCTGAGAGCGCAGCGGCTGAAACCGCCTGTCGAGCACGACTAGAGATCACTCCGAGTTCTCTCCTGAACGCAGCATTCGTAGTCCAGCGGACTGTGGACGCTCCGAACGCACAGTGCGTGGCGGCGGGTGGCTTGCTAGCGGCGTTCGATCCCCGCCAACTCAGCGAGGCGCTCTTGGGCGACAACCAGGCGCTCTTGCGCGGCTACGGATCGCCGCAGCCAATACTCGATGTTGAACAGCAGGTAAAGGGCGAAGGCACCGACAACGGCGGCGGCGATCACGGGGTTCAAGAATACGGCGAGCGCCGCGGTCGCGATGACGAACGGCACTGCTGTCCTCAGCGTTGCTGGACCGTGATTCTTCATTCGATCAGAGGTCGTCATAGGATCGCTTTCCGTGTCGAGACGCGTTGGGGGGAGCTGTTGTCGTGGCAAATGAAGTTGCAAGCGCTTCCGGCCACAGGGCAACTGCTAGCCGCAAGAGAGATGCTCATTCGGCGCTATGCGACGCGACACAGACTTTGTTGCCCTCCGTGTCTCGGAAGTAGGCGCCATAGTAGTTGGCGTGGTACTGGGGCCGCAAGCCTGGCACGCCTTCGCTTCGGCCGCCGAGCCGCAAGGCCGCTCCATAGGCGGCTCGTACGACGGATCGATCCTTGGCTGCAAACGCACCATTTGACCGTTACCTGCTTGATGAGGCCGACCGTCGAAGGGCTTGCAGAGACGCTCGTGCAGACGTGAGAGAACATGCTGCAGTGCCCTCTAGGGCGGCGTCCGGAAGGAGCCGCGGACTTCTCTCGCGGAACACCACTGCCGCATCTCGTGTTGCCTAACGTTCGACATGAGCGGCGGCGCAAAGGCGCGAAGCGACCTTTGGCACGTCTGCTCGATGGAGGGGTTAGGCGACTCGTTCATGGACGCGACTCTTGAAGCGTGGAGGAAAGCACCACCAAGTAGCGAGCACGAGCAAGGCGAACGCGGAGTACGCCGCAGTGAACACCCACGGAGGGGCGCTGTAGTAAAGCAGCCGCTCGAGCCAGTGCTCGATGAAGCCACCACCGTACGACGCCTCGCCCGCACGAGAGCGGAGCCACATTTCGAGAGTGGTGAGGGGACAGACGAAGCCGAGCCATGACTCTGCGACGACGACTCCGATGGCCGAGACATGGGCGACCCGGAACCAGCCGTTGTTCACCCAGCCCCAGTGATTGAGGTTGCCTACAACGACAAGCAGTAACCCGAACACCACAAATGCCGCAATTGCGGCGTGGACAACGAGCACTGCGTTGGCGAGCAGCAGGCTTGTCGGCGGTTCGAGCATCACAAGCTCCCCAACGCCCGCTTGATGGAGGGGTTAGGTTCCTGTTTCACGGGTGGCACTCAAGGCGCTGGATTCGCGGACCATGACGAACTTGACGATACCGGGGCCAAATCCATGCAGCGCCAGCTTCGACTCGTAGCCAAGCGCCGCGTAGAGCGCGGGTGCCTGAAAGCTGAAGGTTTCGAGGTAGAACATGCTGCAACCACGAGACTCCGCCCGCTCCTCGAAACGACGAACCAGCAGCGAGCCCAGCCCGCGGCCACGATAGCTGGGCAAGACCCAAAGCTGCTGGAGCTCGCAGCACTTGCCCCACGTGCGGCCGACGGCCCCACCCAGTACTGCGCCCTCCGACGAACGCAGGAAGCAGGACAGCGGCTGAACCTCATGCAACGGGGCCGCGGCTTCGTTCGCTTCTCCGAGGCCGCTATCGATCAGCCTTGCTTCTTCCGCACGGAGCTCATCGTGAACCGAGATGGAGAAGCCTGTCGTTTGCACAAGGGACCTAACGTTCGACATGAGCGGAGGCGCAATGGACGCGAAGCGGCCCTTGGGACGTCCGGTCGAAGGAGGGGTTAGGCGTCATGCCTGGGCGAGTGCGCATGAGAGCCTAGGCTACCCAAATTCCTGGTGTTGCGGAAGGTCATCGGTGATCGTGAACCACGGGGCCATGGAGCCATGGAGCCGACAAAGATGCGAGCGGAGGGCCTGATGGAGGGGCTGTCGACGAGCGTTCCCAAAGTGACATGTGCGAACACGCCGTCTCCGACATGGAGTAGAGGAACGAGCCGCACTTGACGCAGCGAAGGTCGTGGGCGGACGACTCTTCACCGAATATGGGCAGATGTTCAGTGCCGTCGGTGATGCGGACCCGGCTTCGCTCGATTCCGGCGAACGATTTGAATGCGGCGCCAGTCGCTCTACGACAGTTCGAGCAATGGCAGTTCAACGCGTAGCGGAACTGCTCCTCAACGACATGGCTGACAGCACCGCAGAGGCATCTGCCGGCCAGCATGCGTGAGCCCGAAGCTTGCACATGGTGTTCATGGCTGAAGCGCGATTACCTGTACTGCGCCGCAGTGATGAACTGGCCGAAACTCTCACACCAGATGACGACGGTGTTGAAGCGCGCCGGATCCACAGACTCCGGCACCGGAACAAGAAAGTTCTCGAACGTCTTGATGTCCGCGACACGCACCATGCTCGGCTTGAGACGATTGAACTCGGCCTCTGTTTCGACAAAGGCGGGCGACAGGTACAGCTTGTAGTCGGGACCGGGTGACAGCTTACCCACAAGGCCGATGCTCCTGGCTCCCACGGAGACTGTTCCCTCGCCCCAGTGCAAGGGATCGCTGTCCTTGAGTGCTCGGCGGAACTCTCCCCTATAGCTGGCCTGGGCCGTTTGAGCACTGACCTCGGCAAGCGTCGGCCCCGGTGGTGCGACAAGGATCGGCAGGGCATAGATGCCGAGCCCGACGCCGACTGCCAGCGCAGTGGCATGCGACACAAGCAATAGAAACTTTCTCATGGATACCGGTCGCTCGTCACGCGGAAACCTTTCACAAGTGGCGTCCAGCTGGGACCAAATGCTTGAGATGCCGCTCAAAACTTGACGGGTTGGATGACGCCGAACCCCGGCCTACGAATGCTTCGTCTCGGGCTTCCTGTCCGCCGGGACTGAGTGCTCCTGCGTGGGCTTCGTAGAGCGTGGCGGAGCGAAGGGTGGCGGGAAGCCGACGAACGCTAGAAAGACGAGGACGGGAAGCAGGCAGTAGAGCAGGGGGCGCTTCCAGTGGAGATTCATGGCACGGCGCACCTGAGGGTTTCGCCCGAACGTTCAAGTGTGGTGCAACAGGAAGTTGCCACCTTCGCCATGGAAGCGCTGACGCTGTGGGGGTGGACTTCCGGGAACTCGGCACGATGCAGCCCTGGTGTTGCCTAGCGTTCGACATGAGCGGCGGCGCAAAGGGCACGAAGCGGCCATTGGGACGTCCGCTCGATGGAGGGGTTAGGCGACACCAGGGAACCTCGGCGCGAAGCTCTCGTGCTGAACCCCGAATGCGTTGACCATGAACGACACCGCGTGGTACGCGCCTGCGAGCATTACCAGCTCAATGAGCTGCTCCGGTGAGAACGACGAGCTGACGCGCTGCCAAGCCTCTTCTTCGACGGCACTCGCAGAGTGGAGCTGATCCGCAAGCAAGATCACGCAGCGGTCCTCCTCGGACCAGCAGGGATCGTCCGCCGTACCGCGAACAGTGGAGACGAGCTGCTCTTGTGTCCATTGAGCCTTCTCGCCGAACGAAGCGACGTGTACACCCCACTCGTACTCCGCGCCACAACGAGCCGTGGTTCGCAAGATCATGAGCTCACGGAGCCGAAGTGAGATGCTCCCGCGATCCAGGAGGCTACCGGCAAACCAGCGCTGAAGCACGCGAGGATTGCGGGCCACTGTGCGAAAGAGCAAGAGCGCAGGTGCGCCTCGCATGATCTTGTCGAACTCCGCCTGAATGTCTGGCGGAAACGGCGGCTCGATCGGTGAAATGCGGGTGTCGGGCATGGTGGGTTTTGAAAGCCTCACCTCCTTGAACTCCTGCTCAACACGAGGAGCTCCTGGGTTCTGCTCGTCCAGAGACTGACGGTAGTGGATACAGCCGCGCATGAACTGAGGCCATGCCGGTATCTCGACTGAGGGCGGCACAGACTCGGGAAGCAACGACCAGAGCTTCGGATGGTGCCAACAGAGCTGATGGCCGGTGGAGTCTCGGTGCTCGCGAATCGCAGAACGAAGCTTCTTGATTGCCGAGACGAGCTGTTCGCGCGACCGGGAGTCAAGATCTTCATCCATGATGCGCACCTTGTTCTGCCGATGTTTTGCGAGAGCCGAAGTCATGGGCGACTGCACGCACACGGGCAGCCGCCTCTGTTGCCTAACGTTCGCTCGATGGAGGGCCAGACGACTTCAATGCTTATGCCGATGATCGCCAGGGGCGACCGCTCCGCCGTACCCCCGAAGCTGGGCATACCTCACGTTCTGCTCGGGAGTGAGAATCTGAACCTGGGCTAAGTGCGCTTCGAGGTGCGCAGCTCGTACCTGTGATTGCAGTCTGCCCAACTCGACCAGCGAGTCGTGCAGACGTAGCGGGGTGATTGCTCTTGACGCAAAGAGCCGGTCAAGCTCCCGCTCCCGCTCCACGAGCGCGCGTCCCGCCGCACTAGCCTTTGCCGACATGGACGCGAACAGAGCCTCCGTGCGGGCGCGCTGCTCGGGGTTGAGACGAAGCTGCTCTGATAGCTCGAGTACGTGGGCAGGACCCGGGAAGCCATTGAGCTCTGCGACCTTGGCGAATCCCATACCCTTGCCAGCGAGCAGCGAATCCACGTCCTCCGGCGACAACGCCTTGATCTCGCGCGAGTCTTGACCGGCGTAAGGCGACGCGGGCAGCGAACTCAGCGGCAAGCAGGCGAGACCGAGCGCCAGGAGCAGTGAACGGGATCTCACAGATGCCTCCGATGGTGCGAGAGTTGTCTAACGTTCGACATGAGTGGCGGCGCAAAGGGCGCGAAGCGGCCTTGGCACGTCCGGTCGATGGAGGGCTTAGATGCCTGGTGCCGAAGAGCGCGCATATTTCTCTACCCACTGTACTTGAGCCTCGGTGTCCGGCACAGCGACACCGCGTGAGCGACTTAGTAGGTGAAAGACCTCGCTGGTGGGAAAGCCCAGGCGACGCAACAGACTTCCGGCAACCAAGCCGGTGCGCCCGATTCCGGCCCGGCAATGGATGGCGATCGCCGTGCCAGCGAGCAATTGCCTGTGCAACTCAGCAATCAGCGCAGAAAGCTCCCGCACGGATTCCGGCGCACCACGGTCTCGAATGGGGAACGAGTGAAAGGCAAGGCCGAGCTCACGGCAAAGCGAAGGTTCCTCTCTCAGTTCAAGTTCGCGTACCTCAGTTGCTTCCAGCAACGAGACAACGATCCCGACCCCGGCATTCTTCCAGCCGACGACCTCGGCACGAAGATCCTCGCCGCCGCGAGGGCGCGGGGAGAGGGCCAGCCGGTGCGGCTCGATGCCGGCTACCCAGAAGAGCGGCGTTTCAAACACGGTGAAGGGATCTAACGTCCGCTCGGTGGAGGGGTTAGCCTCCATCGCATCTGAAGACCACGTAAGTGTGCTCAATGCAAGGCTCTCCTCGAAAGACAGCCTCAGCAGTCGCGAGTTTTCGCATCCCGGCTCGTTCGAGGAGGCGGATCGACGGAGTGTTGCGTGCATCGGTGATGCAAACAACCTTGGACACCAACGACTGATCAAACAGCAGCGCCACCGCTTCGTTGACCGCCTCGGTTCCGAGACCTTGCCCCTGCAAGCGCGGGCAAACGGTGATGCCCAGTTCTGCGGATAGACCATCGGCTGCCACGCACGCTCCAATATCTCCGATCAGCCCGTTTGTCTTGCGATCGGCAACGGCCAGTTGCACCCATGCGCCGCTTGGAAACAGGACGACACCGCTCATCTCCTCGAGCAGTTCAAGCGCCTGCTGATCGGTTTGCGCCGACCAGCCCTGATAGCGACCGACGTCCTCATCGCTTCGGTAAGCTTGAAACGCCAGTAGATCCGCGGGCCCAAGGCGCCGCAGGACCACTCTGGCACCAAACCTCGGCAGTGGTCGAGTAACGATGGTTCCAAAGGGGGCTAACGTTCGACACGAGCGGCGGCGCAAAGGCCGCGAAGCGACCTCGGGGACGTCCGCTCGATGGAGGGGGTAGGTGACGCTCTCATTTGCGCCCGCTGGGACCCAGCGCGCGGATGGAGTACTTGCCGACAGACATGGGCAGGAGAATGAAACGAGCAGCCTGCGAACTGTAGGTGTGCGTTGCGTCGAGTTTCATTGAGCAACCCTTGTTGGAGATGACGGACGGAGGCCCAACGGACCACAACCCGGAACTCATCTCGGCGACACGGACGGATCTCAACAGACGCGGTCCGTCTTCGCCCCACTCGACCCACTGCAAGTACACCTCCGAGGAAACGTGCTCGAACCCCTGGCTGAACACGACCGTCCGATAGTGACCTGAGCCATCGGACAGTGAGCATGACACGACGGCTGACACGTGAGGCCCCAGGCGCCTGGCGGCATCTGCGAAGGAGGCATCCGCGGCCGGCGCTTGGAACGAGACCAGTGAGCAGAGAAGAACTGGGAGTCCGCGAGTCACGGGCTAGTCGCTGTGTTGCTTAACGTTCGACATGAGCGGCGGCGCGAAGGGCGCGAAGCGGCCTTTGGGACGTCCGCTGGATGGAGGGGTTAGGCGTCATCTGACCGCTGCTTGCAGGGTTTCGCGGTACTTCTTGTTCCTTCCCAGGTCGTTGTGCCCCGCCCCTTCAATGACCGTCATCTTGGCGACGCCGGGATCGAACCGGCTTAGCAGCTTCGCCGTGCTGGCATGCGGGATCACCTCATCGTTCTCGGCCTCGATGATCGTTGTCGGAATTCTGATCCGGGATGCGAACCTGCCCGACTCGTAGGTGTCGACCGCCAGCCAGCGCACAGGTAGCAACGGGTACATCTGCGCGCCGATCTCAACAATGCTGTCGTACGGCGTGATCAGGACGAGCCGCGATGCCGTGGCTCGGCTCGCCACCTGCACCGCCACACCGCTGCCCAGGCTGCGACCGACGATCGTGACATCCGGGTGGAGTGCGCGCACCTTTTCGAACAGCGCGAGCCCGTCAGCGACGTTGGCCTTCTCCGTGGGCTGGCCGGTGCTGCCGCCGTAGCCGCGATAGTGCATCAGGTACAGCGCCCGATCGGGAAAGGCCTTGACGTAGGGATCAAGGTTCTGCGAGACGTCCTCTCCGTTGCCGCCAAAATAGACGATGGCCTTTGGGCCGTCGAGCGTCCTCACCGTGACGACAACTTCGGCGCCATCGACGGGAAGCTTCAGGGTGGATTGCGGCGCGGTGACCGCTCGCGGCTGCGGGAAATAGATGAGCGACCGCTGGAAGACATACATCGCCGCACACAGGCCCGCATAGCCAATGAGTCCGACCGAGAGGATGACGTGGACGACTCGCTTCATCGGTCAAGGGCAAGACTTTCGTCGACACTGCCGGTTTCTTGCGCACCCGACGCCCCTTTGAGACGGCCGATGAGGCCATGGATGTCGCCCAAGACCCAGAGGTCTCGGACCAACCCACCGTCGAAGGTGAAGATCGGAGCGCCGTACCACCAAACGTGACGCCCGGAGGGCGGGACCTCGAAGAGTTCGCGTCGGTGGTGGCCATGGAAGCGAAGCTTTCCAAAGACTTGGTTCCCCTCTTCGACGAGGGCGAGGATGTCGGACGTGTAGTGATCTAGCGCGCCGGTAACGAACTCCACATAGCCTATGAACTGCTCGTGGCCGACCAGGTGTGGGCCAAGGGACCCGCGAAAAGTAAAGTCAGAGTGGAAGATCTGAGGTACGAGAGAGGTGTTGGCGTGGTCCCACATTTCCTTGTAGAAGACCCGTACGATCTCCTTCTGTCGCGACCAGTCGGCCTTCGCGAGATCCAGAGGCGGTTCATGCATTTCAGGGAGAAGGAAGGGGCCTCAGGTCCGAGATCGTAGCCAGCCCCTTCCTTCGTTCGGCGTGACGCACGTCAAGGTCGTGCGAATACAGAAACTTGCGTTGCACGAACGCTGGTGCTGACTCCTTCAGTTCGGCCGTCAGGTAGGCTGCCACACGAAGCGACGAAGGCAAGACATGAGCGGCAGCCGTAGGCAGGCACTGCGTGCCAGGGGATGTCCGCTCGATGGAGGGGTTAGGCCACACTGCGCACACTAGCCCCCGAGGCAGGCAACCCATGCCAGATGTGGAAGATACTTCAAGAGCGCCTGCATGCCTGCGATGGTGAACAAAAAAAACGACGCCTAACGCTCGACATGAGCGGCGGCGCCGAGGGCGCGCAGCGGCCTTTGGGACGTCCGCTCGACGGAGGGTCAGGCGACACGCTCGACCATGCCTCGGGCTTCGGCCAGCCAGGTGTGTCGTTGTTCGGCGGTGCTGCCAGACACCGGCCCGAACATTCGGCGCTCCACGCGACTGACGCCACAGAGGCCGAAGACGCACCGCTTCCACAGAGCGTCCAGTGGATCGCCGAAGACGTGCGCTTCCCGCTCAGCGGGCGTATTCGAGGTGTTGAGCACTACGGCAGTTCGAACCTTGAGCAGACCCACGGGCTCGCCTTCCGGGGGCACACCTGGCGGATAGCCATAGGCCGTACCAAGACGAAAGACGCGATCGACCCAACCTTTGAGGATCGCGGGCGGCTGACCCCACCAGTTCGGATGCGAAACGACGGCAAAATCAGCTTGCTCGAGCTCGGCACAGTATTGCTCGACCAGCGGATCAACAGAACTCACGTTGTCAAACTCGCCGGCGGGTTGCACAGGATTGAACCCCTCGGCGTAGAGATCGTGAAAGCTGACGTCGTAGCCGCGGCCAAGCAACGCCGACCTGGCCGCTTCCGCAAGCGCGTGCGTCAAGCTGCAGGGGTTTGGATTCGCCACGACCAGCAGGGCCTTCACCTGTGTTGCCTAACGTTCGACATGAGCGGCGGGCAAGCGGAGATGGGTACAGCGGACTTGCTCATTCATGATGATCGGCCGGGTGATTCACACCGTCGTTGGTAGGGACTGGACCGAGTTCAAACGGGTTCACGCCTTCCAAGCAACCGACGTTGTAGCCGTACTCGGCGGGATTTGACCGCCGCTGATGGTGCGTGTAGATGCCGCATCTGGAGCAGAAAAAGTGCTTCGCGGTGTGCGTGTTGAACTGATACTGGCGCAGCGCGTCCTGCCCCTCAAGGATTGCCATACCCGTCAGCGGGACCGAAGCGACTACGGCGCCCCGCCTCCTGCAGATGGAACAGTCGCACCGTCTTGGGTCGACGATGCCATCCGGGAGGCTGAGTTCCAGGACCACGGATCCGCAATGGCACGAGGCGCGATGCCTTGCCTTGATTTCGATGCTTCCGACGCGCTTGATCATTGAGCGGACGGTCGAAAGTTCTGGGGTCTGACGTTCGACGCGAGCGGCGGCGCAATGGCCGCGGAACGGACTTTGGGACGTCCGCTGACTTTGCCTCGACCTACCGCGTGCGA
>JACMKK010000024.1 GCA_014380115.1 Luteimonas sp.
CCTCGAACACCGCGCGTTCGCCCTCGCGCAGGCGTGTTGCGACATCGCGTTCGTCGGCATCGGCCGAGCCGCGCTTGACCTCGACGCTGGTCGAACCGAAGGCGACTACGCGCGCCGCTTCGACCTGCGCGCTCGCATACCAGCGCGCGAAGTGGTCGAGTGGGCCGCAACTGAAGATCGCATCGACCGAGCGCGGCAGGTCGTCGGCGCGGTCGAGGTCGCCGCGCAGCCAATGCAGTCCGGGCGCATCGATCTGCGGCTCGCGCGACACCGCGTACAGGCGCCAGCCATCGGCCTGCAGCAGGTCGAGCAAGGGCCGGCCGATCTGGCCGCTGCCGCCGAAGACCAGCGCGGTGCGCATGTCAGCGCGCGGCACCGGGTACGGGCGGCAACACCGAACGCAACCAGGCATAGCCGAGCAGCGCCGCCAGCAGCGAAGCCATCAGCACGCCGATCACGCTCTCGGTATAGCGCAGGCCGTCGCCGGAGAACGCCAGCGAGCCGATGAACAGGCTCATCGTGAAACCGATGCCGCACAACAGCCCGAGTCCGAGCATCGCGCGCAGGTCCATGCCGCGCGGGAATTGCGCCAGCTTCAGACCGCGCATCGCCAGTGCGGCGCCAATGATGCCGACCGGCTTGCCGACGAGCAGCCCGAGCGCGATGCCGAGCGGCAACGGCGACAGCACGTCGTCCAGCGTCATGCCAGCCAGCACGAGCCCGGCGTTGGCGAACGCGAACACCGGCAGGATGCCGTAGGCGACCCACGGATGCAGGGCATGCTCGAGCGTTTCCAGCGGCGAATGCCGCGTCGCGTCGTCTGCGCGCTTGCGGTGGTCCACGTGCGGGATCATCAGTCCCGTGACCACGCCGGCGAGCGTGGCATGCACGCCGGACTTCAACACGCAGACCCACAACACGACGCCGACCAGAAGATAGGGCGTCAGCGCCGCCACGCCGCGGCGGTTGAGCACGAACATGATCGCGATCGCCACGCCGGCACATGCCAGCGCGGTCAGCGACAGGCCGTGGCTGTAGAAGATCGCGATGATCAGGATCGCGATCAGGTCGTCGACCACCGCAATCGTCGACAGCAGCAGCTTCATGCCCAGCGGCACGCGCGAGCCGAGCAGCGCGAGCACGCCGAGCGCGAAGGCGATGTCGGTCGCGGTCGGGATCGCCCAACCGCGCATCGTCGCGTCTTCACCGCTGTTGACCGCCCAGAAGATCACTGCCGGCACCAGCACGCCTGCCGCCGCGCAGACCAACGGCAGCGCGAGCTGACTGCGGCTGGACAACTGCCCCGACACCACCTCGCGCTTGATCTCCAACGCGACCAGCAGGAAGAACACCGCCATCAGGCCGTCGTTGATCCACAGCAGTAGTGGCTTGGCGATCTTCACCGCCCCGACGCCGACCTGCACCGGCAGGTTGCGGAAACCTTCGTAGGCGCCATCGAACGGCGAATTGGCGCAGATCAGCGCCAGCACGGCGGCAGCGATCAGCACGATGCCGCCTGCGGCCTCGAGGCGCAGGAATTCCGACAACGCATGGAGCGCGCGCGCGCGCAACGAACCGGCCGGCATGGTCATGCCGACATTCTACGCAGCGACAAGCACAGGACCGTCAGCGGGTCAGCAACAGCTCGAACGCCAGCCAGGCGATGAAGCCGAGCAGCAGGATGCCACCTTCGCTCTTGGTGATGCGCAGATCGCCGCGCAGCATCGGATACAGCACCAGTGCAAAGGCGAGCGCCGCCGGTAGTTCGAACTGTACGAACGATGCGGGGATCGGCACGGTCTGGAACGCGGCCATGCCGCCGAGCACGACCAGCAGGTTGAACAGGCTCGATCCGATCACATGGCCGGCGATGAGATCGCCCTGGCCGCGTCGCGCGGCGGCGACTGCGGCGGCGACTTCCGGCAGCGCGGTGCCGATGGCTACCACGATCAGGCCGGTCAGCAAGGGTTCCATGCCGAACGACACGCCGATGATCGGCGCGCTCTGCACGATCCAGCGCGCACCGAAATACAGCACCACGATCGCGATCGCGAAACGTAGCAGGTTGAGCCAGAAATGGCTGCTGGTCGCGGCGAAGGCACCGATCGTCTCGCGCAGTTCAGGGCTCTCGCGTCGCGTCCGTGCCAGCGCGAAGGCGAGCACGGCGACGAATCCGAGCAGCAGCCCGAAGCCTTCGATCCGGGTCAGCACGCCGTCGTAGCCGAGCACCATCACCGCGAGCGTCGCAATCACCAGGCACAGCAGCAGCGGCGCGAGCGCGCGCCAGCGCACCAGCAACGGTGCGGTGAGTGCGGCGGCGCCGAGCGTCAGGCCGAAATTGACGACATTGCTGCCGACGGCGTTGCCCAGCGCCAATCCCTGGCTGCCGGCCCATACCGCGCGCGCGTTGACCGCGAGTTCCGGCAAAGACGTGCCGAACGCGACCAGCAGCAGTCCGGTGACGAACGGCGAGGTACCGAAGCGCTGCGCCAGCCCCGACCCGGCTTTGACGATGGAATCACCGCCAAGCGCAAGCAACACAAGTCCGAGGACGAAGAACCCGACGGCTTCCCACATGGCGCGTCCCTCCAGCAGCGTGGCGCGATTCTATGCCGCGGCCGTGTCGCGAAGGCGAGAGTGGTGGCCGGTCTCGGCGTCGGCGACCTGAAAGAGGGCGATATGCACGGCGCAGAGCCGTCGCGGCACGCCCTGGGGCAGGTTCGGCGGGCATGCGCCGAAGCTTCCGGAGCACGGCGCAGGCTCTTGTTGCGATGCAGCATGCAACCATCTGCGGCCACGCCGCATCCACGGTATAGTCGCCGGTGCAATCCGCCCCGGCGCGGCCCCAGGATCGTTGCCATGTCCAGACTCCTCGTTTGCCTGCTGATGGTGTTCGCCTGCCTGCCCGTACTCGCACGCGAGGTGCGCCTGCAAGGCGCCAACGGCGACGGCGGCACCTGTCCCGAGGCCGCTGCCGAGGTCGTCGTCCAGCCGCGCAACAAAGGCAAGCGCGCAGCGCTCGCGACGCCGGACAAGGCCAAACCCACTACCTACCGTGGCGACGACGGCAGTGGTGTGCGGGCGCCGCGTTGGCACAGCTTCGTGCCTGGCATGTTCCGCTGAGCGCGAATCGCGTCGGCCCGGTTTCATTCGTGGCCCCGTGTCAAATCCGACCAGGCAAGACCTGCGTCGCCGCAGCCCAGGCCTGCGAGGCCTGATCCAGCAGGAATGATCCTGCAGGGCTTGATCCAGCGACTCCTCGGCCCCGCGCCGATCGATCCGACGCTTTGGCGCATCGTCCGCGAACGGGTGCGCTGGATCGGCGCGCTCGAAGTGGATCGCGATGCACGGCTGCGCACGCTGAGCGCACGCTTCCTGCACGAAAAGGCCATCACGCCCGTGGCCGGATGCACGCTCGACGATGCGCAGCGCGTACTGCTGGCCGCGTTGTGTTGCCTGCCGCTGCTGGAATTCGGCCGCGAAGGTCTGCGCGGCTGGTCGCAACTCATCGTCTATCCCGACGCATTCCGCGTGAACCGGACGCACGTCGATGCCGCAGGCGTGCTGCACGAGTGGCACGACGAACTGATCGGCGAAGCCTGGGAAACCGGCCCCGTGATCCTGTCCTGGGCCGATGTGCAAGCCGACCTCGACGAACCCGACGCCGGCTTCTGCGTGGCCGTGCATGAGATCGCGCACAAGCTCGATGCGCTCGACGGCGCGCTCGACGGCACGCCGCCGCTGCCGCGCAGCTGGCAGCGCGCATGGGCGCGCGATTTCCAGGTCGCCTTCGACGCGCTGGCGGCGCAGGTCGATGCCGGAAAGGACACCGCCATCGATGGCTACGCCGCGGAGGCGCCTGAAGAATTCTTCGCGGTATGCAGCGAATACCACTTCAGCGACCCGCTGCGCCTGCGCGAGGCCATGCCGGACGTCGCCGCACACTTGACGCGTTTCTACGGCGCCTCGCCGCTGGCCTGATTTGCTGGGTCCGGCATGCCGGCGGATCGCCGGTCGCCCGTGGCTCGCTGCATCGCCGTCACGATCCTGCTATCGATTCTCGCCCGCTGCCCTCCGCGCGCGCGTCACGAAGCCTGGAGCCTTCTCGAAACCGATCAGACGCAGCTCGCGTCGTTCGAGGCCATCGTAAAAATACAAGGTCGCCGGTGGCCCGATGATGCCGAAGCGCCGCATCAGCGCCTGGTCGACATCGTCATTCGCGGTCACATCCGCCTTCAGCAGCACGAAGTCGGCAAGCGCCGTATGCACGCTCGGCTCGGTGAAGGTGTACTTTTCCATTTCCTTGCACGACACGCACCAGTCGGCATAGAAATCGAACAGTACCGGCTTGCCCTGCGCCTGCGCGGCGGAAATTTCGCGATCGAGATCCTGGCTCGACTTGATCTTGCGGAACGGCAATTCGCGCATCTCGTCGCCGCCGCGCAGGATGCCGGCCAGCGGCTGCAGCGGATCGCGACCGCCACCGAGCGCGCCGAGCAGTTCTGCCGCGCCGAGCAGCGTCAGCACCATGCCGGCGAAGCGTGCAAGCACGCGTATGCGTCGGTTGTCCGGTCCCGCCGCCGAGAACGCCCAGGCCGCCGCGGCCAGCGCAAGCAGGCCATACAAGCCGAGGCTGACCGGTGCCGGCAGGATCCGCGACAGCATCCACACCGCCAGCGCGAGAAACACGAAACCGAACACGCGCTGCGCGGCTGTCATCCACGGTCCGCTGGTCGGCATGCCCCGACCCGCCGCGGCGCCGAATGCGAGCAGCGGCACGCCCATGCCCATCGCCAACAGGAACAGGGCGGCGCCACCGAGCACGGGGTCGTGCGTCTGGCCGATGTACAACACCGCCGCCGCCAGCGGCGGCGCCACGCACGGCCCGACGATCAGCGCCGACAGCGCACCCATCGCGGCGACGCCCGGCAACGAGCCGCCACGCTGTTTGTCGCTGATCGACCCGAGCCGCGCGCGCATGACAGCAGGCAATTGCAATTCGTAGAGCCCGAACGACGACAACGCCAGCGCCAGGAATAGCAGCGAAAAAGCCACGATCACCCACGGCGTCTGGAATGCGACCTGCAGGTTGGCGCCAACCAGGCCGGCCACGACGCCGGCCACGGTGAACACGAGCGCGTTGGCCACGATGTAGACCAGCGACAGCACCAGCGCACGCCGCGTGCCGATGCGCGTGCCCTGCCCGGCGATCAAGCCGGAGAGGATCGGGATCATCGGCAACACGCACGGAGTGAACGCCAGCAGCAATCCGGCGCCGAAGAAACCGAGCAGCGTCCACCAGCGATTGCTGCCGGCGAGGGCGGACGCGATCCGGCTGTCTTCGGCCTGCGCGGCAGGATCTGCCTGCGCTGAGTCAGCTTCAGCTCCGATATCGCTACCAGCAGGCGCAACGGCCGTCGCGACCCGACCCGGATTTTGCCGAGCAGTACCCCCATTCGATGCCTGCGACGCCGGATCCGCGGCCGCTCCCGCGAGAGCTGCGTTCGCGTCCACCCGGCCCGCAGGCACCGTCACGCGCACGGTGCGCGTCATCGGCGGGTAACAGATGCCTTCGTTCTGGCAACCCTGGAAGATCGCCGACAATGTCACCGTTTCCGCCCCTGGTCGCGTGCGCCGCAACGGCAATGGCACGTCGATGCGATCGAAATACACGACCACGTCGCCGAAATGCTCGTCACGATGCGACACGCCCCTTGGCCAGCGTGGGCGTTCAAGCGCGATGGCCGGGGTCTTGTTCGGTTCATTCCGGGGCTGGATCAACTCCAGCTGCGTGCGGTCGCGATAGAGGTAATAGCCACGCGCCGGCGTGAAGCGCAGCAGCAGCGTATTGCCGTCGCTGGCGATCGCTTCGAAGCCGAACGCCTGTTCCGGCGGCAATGGCAGGGGTTCGTTTGCGTCGGTCGATACACCTGCCAGCGGCGCGCCGCCGCCCGGCCCCAGCCGGCGACCCAGGGCTGCGAGGCCACCATCACTACCCTGTGGCGCCTTCGGCAGCGGGATGGTGACCGTGCGCGTTTGCGGCGGATAGCAGACGCCGAGATCGGCACAGCCCTGGTATTTCACCTTCAGTGTCACCCGTTCGGCGTCCACCGCAACGGTGCCGATGAGGATGGCGTCCACGCGATCGCGATAGGTCTCGACTTCGCCGAAGAATTCGTCGGTATGCTTTTCGCCAGCTGGCAGTTGCAGGGCCGTGGCCTTGAATGCAGCGTCCGTCGGCTGCGCATTCATCCGATGCCGGTAGAGGTAGTAGCCCTTCGCGATCGTCCAGGTCAGCTCGATGCGGTCGCGTTGCGGCGCGCTGGCGACCAGCGCGAACGCCTCGTCGACCGGCAACAGGTCGTCCTCGTCGACTGCCGCACCCGATACGGCAGGCAACAGCGCAAGCACGAACAGCGCGAACATCCTGCAGCACCCACCCCTCATCGATCGCTCTCCATGTGCGTCTGCTCGCCGATCCAGTCGAGATAAGCAGCCAGGCCGCCCGCGACTTCGACCGCGATCACTTCAGGCAGTTCATACGGATGCAGTTCGACGATGCGCGCGACCAGCGCATCGCAGCGCTCGCGTGCGGTCTTGATCAGCAACTGCGTCTCATCGACGTGCTCCACCCTGTCCTGCCATCGGTAGACCGAACGCATGCCCGGCATGATGTTGACGCAGGCGGCCAACCGCTCCGAGACCAGGGCGTCGGCAATCCGGGTAGCGATTTCGGCATCGGGACAGGTGCAAAGGCAAACGAGGGCGGTCACGGGCAATTCGTTTCAGCTTGGCAAGCCGCATAGCCTAGCCGCATCGCCCGACGCCGTCTGTGCAGCGACCGTCGACCTGCGCGAGACGCTCGCTAGCGGACAGCCGGCTTACGTGTCCGGCCTGTGCGTTGCTGGGCGAGCTGCTCGACCACTTCGACCAGCGGTGCACGGGCACGCGCGGGCGATTCGCGGAAGGCGTGCAGCAGCCGCAGTTCGAGCGGATCATCGACCAGCAGTGCCTCGGCCGTGGCCACCGAGTCGAATTCCATGTCCTTGGACAGCACCATCGTGCCGCGGCCGGTCGCGAGCCATTCGAACTGGACATGGGTCGTCAGGGCGATCTGGCGCATGTGCGCCACGCTGGGATTCTTGCCCTGCGCCGCCTCCCAGTGACTGACTGCGCTGCGCTGTACTCCGACGGCCGCCCCGAGTTGCGCCTGCGACAGATTCGCATGGCGCCTGGCAAGCCGAATCCGCTGAGATGCCGTCATCGCCGCTCCATGGCACGTCCTGTTTGATCTTGGCCGAGAGACATTAAATGGAGCGTACCCGGCCGGAATACCGATATCGTTAGCGTCGCTCACTAGGTGAACGAAATTCAACTGAATTTATGCGTTATTGGTAGCAGACCGACTCCGATGGCGCACGAATCAGGCACATAGCCGTGGCCGGCCACGCGCCTGTATTGCGTTTTAGGGGTGTCCGGGTCCCACCTGCCCTTCAAATTTGAAATGGGCGCGTCATCCTACGGCCTGTCGATAGGAAGTCGGCCTCGATACGGAAGTTGCAGAGGGGAGGAGACCGCGCAGACGCGCGTCGCCAGGTAGGCATCTCTCCGGAGCGCGCTCAGGCGCGCTCTTTTTTTGCCTGCTTTTCCCCGTCGCGTCGGGCAGCGAAAACGAGCTGCGGGATCCTCGTCGCTTGAGGCGAGCGGAAGGGTTGCGGTGGTGGCTATGGGTGGACTCGAACCACCGACCCCAGCATTATGAGTGCTGTGCTCTAACCGGCTGAGCTACATAGCCGAAACCGCACGCAAATCGCGGCGAATCGCGAATTCTCCACGTCATGACGCCATGCGTCAATTGCGACGCCTGCGCTTGTCGCCCTGCGCGTGCCGTGGCAGAGTCGGGAACAGTGGCCTCAAGCCAAAAACTCTAGGAGTCCGCATCGTGATCGATCCGGACGGTTACCGACCCAATGTCGGCATCGTGTTGATGCACCCGGATGGCCGGGTGTTCTGGGCCAGGCGAGTACGCCGGGACGGATGGCAATTCCCGCAGGGCGGGATGAACACGGACGAAACCCCGCTCGAAGC
>JACMKK010000262.1 GCA_014380115.1 Luteimonas sp.
AGGTAACGACCGCCGCCGCCCGGTTGCTTGGCCACCAGGACGAACGCGATACCCGGCTCTCCCGCAAGCCGCGTGTCCGCCAGCGCGACAGGCATGATCGTCCCATTGGTCTTCTGCCACGACTCGAGGCGCTCGAAGCGGGGCAGACCGATCACTTCCATCTGCTGCCGCTTCTTGAATGCGGCGAAAGCGTCGCGCGGCTCGCGCGGGCTGTAGACCGGCTCAAGCACCGTCGCCCAATAGCGCGCCGACCGCAAATCGGTCGGTTGTTGCCGATGCCACCCTCCGACGACCGGCCACGCTTTAACCTGCGTTTCGCTTTCAGGGGCCGACAACGGCCGATCCGAAGTGGCTTGAGCAGCATTGGGCTGGGCCACCGAAAACGCGGCGGCCGCCCAGACGACCACTATCCGACCGCAAGTCATACTCACTCCTGATCGACGCGATCAAACATCCCCGATATCGATACCCACATCGCATCGACGGCTGGCACAACCGGTACGGCTTATCGATGACATTATCGCGCTTTGGCCCGAAGCCAGTTCCCCTTCGCAGCTAAAAACTTTTCTGGTACGTGGCCGGAGACGGAGACGCTAGCCGTCCGGCAGCTTGGCGGCGGTCGAGACCCAAAGCCGGACATTGCGCGTGACTTCTTCGCTCCCCGCAACTGGCCGCTCATTCATCTTCCGATTTGGCGCGAACTGACCCGAAAGCAGTATGGCAGGTCATGAGACAGATCTTTAAAGCGAACACGGCCTGCGGCATCAGCCTTCCCTTTGCGGGCGCCGCTGACCTCGAATGACTCCCGCCGACATCGGCAGCCCCGACTGATTATCGACCCCACGGGAGCAGACACGTCGAGCTGCAGCGTTGGCTATGGTCACAATCGAGTTGGTAGCATCAGGCCCTTTGTAAAAAGCGCCCGCCGCTCGTATCCGGACAGCATAATGTCTAGCACACCTGCCCATCACGACCGCCGCCAGCGTGCCATCCTGCTGCTGGTGATCCCGATCACGTTGGTCGTGCTGTGGCAGACAGCGCTCGGCAGTCTTCTGCTGTATCCACTCACCATCCTCGCGACGTGGTTTCACGAAATGGGTCACGGCATCGCCGCCATGATAACCGGCTCGAGGTTCGAACGGCTGCTGATCTTCCCTGACGGCTCAGGCGTCGCCCAGCTGCTGACCCCTATCGACGAATCCCGGTTACAAATTGCGCTGATCGCGGCAAGTGGACCATTGGGTCCAGCGGTCGCCGGAGCCCTGCTGATCATCGCATCCCGCAAGCCCGGCAGCACGCGCACTGCACTGACCGTGCTTGGAGCGGCGCTGATCCTCTCCACGCTGATCTGGGTAAGATCCTTGACCGGTTGGGTCGCTCTTACAGCCCTCGGGCTTGCGATTGTCGCGCTCGCGCGTCGCGGAACGCCCCCTCGGCAACGCCTCGCGATTCAAATCCTCGGTGTGCAGGCCTGCATCAGCGCATGGCGGCAGTTCGGATATCTCTTTAGCTCCGGGGGAAATATCGGCGGTCGGCTGCACCGGTCCGATACAGAGGCCATCGCAGACGCCCTGGTTCTGCCTTACTGGGTATGGGGGATCGTCATCAGCGCGGCCATTTTGGCCCTGCTCTGGGGTAGTCTAAAGGTTGCGCTGCGGCCGTGATGCTACCTGACAATGGCACTGCGTGATATGGCAAGGCGCTTTTGCGGAATGGAGTTGCTATGCGCTGGATCCGGCACGAGGTGGCACTGCTGCTGATCACTGTTGTCCTACCAACTGCCGCGCATGCTCAGACGTCGCTGCCGACAAAGCAGATCGTCAGGACACAGGACGACCTGCCGCGATTTACCTATCCGGTCGCCGGTACCGCGTCCGCATTGCTCACCGCTGATGACGCAACGTTCAGCAAGTTCGCCGCCAAGGTAGCCGCCAATATTGAGAAGACACTCGGGTCACACGACATCGTGGATCACGCCACCAAACGTGGCTTGCTGATGACGCTTCAAAGCATCGCCGTCCTGCGGGGTGACGATCGCGTCGTACTCGCGCTGGCGTCACAAATTTACGAGCTGGAGGACAAGCCGGCCGACAAGCTGCTGAGCAGAATGCGGCTGAAGGCGTTGATCGCCGCTCGTCGCAAGACGGGTCAAGCGACCGGCGAAGCTTTTCGAACAGCCTATGCGGCAGGCTATGCCGAAAGCCTGAGCCTTCTGCCCTGGTCTGTGGTCGGCGAGACCATCATGAACGCCAAGAGCGCAGCGCTTAGGCAGACTGACCAGGTGATCACTGGAAGCGTTGCCACCTTCATGGAGCCTGCGGTCGCACGGAGCCAGCAGCTCAGCGGAGATCTCGCGCGCCAGCTCATCAACAGCCGCGTCGCCCTGAAGGTCTGGCTGCCGTTGCGAGCGGAGACGACGGCCGCGCTTAAGACGTACATCGCGGCCCACCGCGTCCAGAAGCCCGACATATGGCCTGAGCGTGAAGTTACCCTGACGAGCAGCCAGAAACTGACGCCGGTGACCGTCGCGATTTGGGACGAGGGCACAGACCTGTCGCTGTTTCCGGGTCAGGTCTTCAACGATCCGCACACCCACCCGCGCTTCGATCGGCACGGACTGGCGTTCGACATGGACTTCAATCCGGCCCATGGCGAGCTAATCCCGCTGACGTCGGAGCAGGCGTTGGCCTACTCTACTCGACTGCACGACATCCAAGGCGAGTCCGATGTCGAACAGGGCATCGACAGCCCAGCAGCCGACGCGCTGATCGAGAAGATCGCCACGCTACAGGCAGCCGACGTGCCCAAGACGATCGAGGAGCTCAACTTCTTTGGTGGCTATTACGCACACGGGACCCACGTCGCGGGTATTGCCGCGCGGGGCAACCCAGCGATCCGGCTCGCCGTGGCGCGCCAGAACTGGGATTGGCGCATCGTTCCCGCCAAACCTACAGAGGCTCTCATCCGCCGGCAGGTCGAGGCCTATGCTACGTACGTGCGATGGTTTCGGGATCACAAGGTACGCGTCGTCAACATGAGCTGGGGCACTGGTCCGGCGGGCTACGAGGGATCACTTGAAGCCAACGGCATCGGCAAAGACGCCGATGGGCGAAAGGCAACGGCCCGGCAGCTGTTCGCACTCGACCGCGCCGGATTGCTCGCAGCGCTTCGAAGCGCGCCCGAAATCCTGTTCGTGGCGGCGGCAGGCAATTCGAACGATGATGCTGGCTTCAACGAGGATATCCCATCCTCGTTCGAACTGCCTAACCTCATCACGGTCGGAGCAGTCGATCAGGCTGGCGATGCGACCGGCTTTACGAGCTACGGCAAGTCGGTGCGCGTCTATGCAAACGGATACCAAGTGGAGTCGGTAGTTCCCGGCGGGGCGCGCCTGCGCTTGTCAGGGACTTCGATGGCGGCACCCGCCGTCGTCAACCTGGCGGCGAAAATGCTCGCAGTCGAACCGAGCCTCACACCGCCGGAACTGATCAGCCGCATTGTCGATGGATCAACCCGTAGTGCAGACGGGAAGCGGTTGATCATCAACCAGCGGCGATCCATGCGGGCTTCAGCGGAATGAACCAGTACACTGGCCGCTCAGGAGGGATGCTTGCCCAACGCTTCGCGGGCCGAGGCTAATAAAAATGCGAGTACGACACCGCCCTTACAGGTCGATTTCATGGCATCCGGTGCGAGCTGCGGGCGGCCGAAGTCGACTGGCAGCTCCGAGGCTGGTAGACCCAGAGTCGGTCGTTCAGCGCGATTGGGCCGCCTACCACAACCAGACATTCGTTCAGCCGCATCCTCGGCTAGGATGGGGATGTTTGCGGCCTGACCGGATTTGGCCAGAACTTCTCGACGCCGTTCGGTGAAGAGTGCAAAGCTTCAGACGCGCTTGTGACGGTCGGCAATGACATCAAAGCGAAACGCTTCCGCTTGGCAGGATTAGAGGTAATCTGCCGCAATGCTCGATGGCCTTGTTTTCGGCTGGCGCACCGCGCTGCTCACTGTCGCGGTCGTGCAGCTGGTCGCGATCGCGATTGCGCTGCCAAGGGCCCTTGCCAATAATCTGGCGAACCGCACTTTGGCTGCGTTGCTCGTCGTCCTCGCAGGCATTCTGACGCCCTGGCTGATCGGCTTTGCTGGCTTTTACGATCGCTGGCCGTGGCTGACCTTTGCGCCGTTCGCGGTCCCGCTCGCCGTCGCACCGCTGTTCTGGTGCTACGTGCATTCACTTGTCTCGGGACGGTGGCCGGCACGGCCGCTGCTGCATCTGACGCCCGCCGCGATGCAGTTCGGGTTTATGGCGGCGAGCTTCCTGCTCCCGATCCCCCTGAAGGACGCGTGGGCGGAGTTCGCGCTGGGGACGGTCAACGACGTCGCCTGGCTCGGAACCGCTGCGGGACTTGCAGGCTATGGCG
>JACMKK010000025.1 GCA_014380115.1 Luteimonas sp.
AATCGCGACCGAGCAGCAGCACCAGCACGACCGAGGCGAACAGGATCGTCGCGATGGTGATGCCGGATACCGGATTGTTGGACGAGCCGACCAAGCCGGCGAGATACGCCGACACCGACACGAACAGGAAGCCGGCGACGATCATGATGATCGTCATCGGGATGCTGACCAGCCACTGTCCGACGATCGCCTGATACAGCAGCGCCAGCGGGATCACGAACAGCACCAGCGCGACCAGCATCCACTTCATCGGCAGGTCGCGCTCGGTTTCGGCGACGGCCGGGCCGGTGCTCTTGCGCGCGGCGGCGAAGCCGCTCCTGATGCCCGACAGCAGCGAATTGCGCAGCGAGAACAGCGTCCACACGCCGCCGATCAGCATCGCGCCGACACCGAGATAGCGGATCTTGGTCGACCAGATCGCTCCGGCGATGTCGCCGGCGCTGGCCCCGGCGACCTGCGTGGCGAGCGCGGGATCGGTGTGCATGAAGAAGGCTTGATAGATCGGGATCGCGAACTGCCACGACAGGATGCTGCCCGACACCACCACGATGCCGACGTTCAGACCGACGATGTAGCCGACGCCGAGCAGCGCCGGTGAGAGGTTGGTGCCCATGTAACCGAGATACTTGCCGATGAAGCCGGACGCGACCGCGTTGTCGGGAATCATGCGCAGACCGCTTTCCGCAGCGAGCTTGACGATCGCGCCGATGGCGCCAGCAACCGCCAGGATCTTCACGCCCGGGCCGGGATTCTCGCCGGCCTTGAGCACTTCGGCCGCGGCCTTGCCTTCGGGGAACGCGAGCGGCTCCTCGACGATCATCGTGCGCCGCAGCGGCACCGAGAACAGCACGCCGAGCAGGCCGCCGAGGCCGGCGATCGCGAGCACCCACGAATAACGGAAGTCCTGCCAGTAGCCGAGGATGACCAGCGCGGGAATCGTGAAGATCACGCCGGCGGCGATCGACGAACCCGCCGATGCGCCCGTCTGCACGATGTTGTTCTCCAGGATCGTGCCGCCGCCGAGCAATCGCAGGATCGCCATCGACACCACTGCGGCCGGGATCGCGGTGGCGATCGTCAGGCCAGCGAACAACCCGAGGTAGGCATTGGCGGCCGCCAGGATCACCGCGAGGATGATCGCCAGCAGCACGGCGCGGAAGGTCAGTTGCGGCGTGCCGGTCTCTTTCATGGACATCTCTGGAGTGCGAGCAGGCTGCAACCTAGCCTTTCGAACCGGCTCAAGTCCATAGGCCACGCTCCGAATGGCCGGTCCGGGCAACGAAACGACTCTACGAACGACCCCATCGGCCCGTCATCCCCGCGCAGGCGGGGATCCAGTGCCTTTGCCGTGGACGGCTCGAAGTCGCTGGATCCCCGCCTGCGCTGGGATAACGATCCACGAGGCCCAAGCTGTTTGCGGTTCCCTATACTCGCCCCGTCGCACCCAGGGGAATCACCGTTGTCCACCATCGCCTACAGCGACATCCCCGCGCGCGAGGATTTCCTCGGTCATCCCAAGGGCGTCTACGTCTGTTTCTTCACCGAGATGTGGGAGCGCTTCTCGTTCTACGGGATGAAGGCGCTGCTGCTGCTGTACCTGATCAAGTACCACCTGTTCGGCGATGGCCCCGGGCTCGACCTGCTCGGCGCCTACGGTGGGCTCGTCTACTGCATTCCGGTGATCGGCGGCGTGCTCGCCGACCGTTGGCTCGGCATGCGCAAGGCCGTGGTGTTCGGCGGCATCCTGCTGGTGTTCGGCCATTTCGGCCTGGCGTTCGAGGGCACGGCGGCCAGCAACGTCGGCGGCGAAGTGGTGCGCGACGAAGGCGCATTGCGCATCACCTATCTCTCGCTCGCGCTGATCATCATGGGCGTGGGCTTCCTCAAGCCCAACATCTCCACGATCGTCGGCAAGCTGTACGCCGCGGACGATCCGCGCCGCGACTCGGGCTTCTCGCTGTTCTATGCCGGCATCAACCTCGGCGCACTGTTCGCATCGCTGGTGTGCGGCTATGTCGGCGAAGCCTACGGCTGGAAATACGGATTCGGTGCCGCCGGCATCGGCATGGTGGTGGGGCTGGCGATGTTCCTGTGGGGGCAGAAATACCTGCACGGCCATGCCGAACCGAGTGCACCGGCGTCGTTGCGCGAGCGCGTGCTCGGCCTGCCGCGCGAATGGGCGATCTACCTCGGCGCGGTGCTCGGCGTGCTGCCGCTGGCCTGGCTGTTGTGGGCGGCGGCGAACGGCGCGTTCGCGCTCGGCGGCGAGCTGTCACTGGCGCTGATGCTGATGATCGTCGTACTCGGCGTGGTGCTGGCCTGGTTCTTCTGGTTCATCGGTACGCAATGCACGCCGGTGCAGCGCCAGCAGATGCTCGCGCTGATGGCGCTGATCTTCATGACACTGGTGTTTTTCACGCTGTACGAGCAGACCTATGGTTCCTGGGTCACGTTCACCGATCGCCTGCTGACCAAGGACGTCGTGCCGTCGCTGGTGATACGCGAAGGCACGCCGTTGCCGTGGTCGATCGCATCGTTGCTGCTGGCGCCGCTGTCGTTCGTGGTCGCAGCGCGGATGTCGGATCGCAGGCCCGCCTCCGGAGCCCCGCGGACCCTGTTCATCGCGGTGGTGCTGGTGATGCTCGTGTTCCTGATCCGCGACTGCTTGGTGCTGCCGCAGACAGCGGGTTCGCTCACCTATCTCGGCGCCCTGTTCCTGGTCGTGCTGGCGCCGTTGTTCGCGATCCTGTGGGACGCGCTCGGGCGGCGCGGCCGCGATCCGTCGAAGCCGTTCAAGTCGGCGCTGGGCCTGATGTTCGCGGGGCTGTCCTTCCTCCCGCTGGTGTGGGCTGCGCAACAGGTCGGCGCCAGCGGGCAGATGGCCAGCGTCTGGTGGCTGGTCCTGGCGTATTTCGTGCTCGAGGTGGGCGAGATGTGCCTCGCTCCGGTGAGCCTGTCGGCCGTCACGCAGTTGTCGATGCCGCGCGTGGTCAGCCTGATGATGGGTACCTGGTTCCTCGCCACCGCATTTTCCGAAACGCTGGCCGCGCAGTTCGGCAAGCTCGCTGCGATCGACATCCCCGAAGGCGGCACCATGGACATGGCGGCCGCCGCGGCGAAGTACGCCGACCTGTTCTGGCTGATGACATGGATCGGTCTGGGCTGCGCGCTCGTTGCCCTGCTGATGGCGCCGCTGCTGAAGCGGATGATGCACGGGGTGCACTAGAGCTCAACACAACAAGAAAAAGCGGCGCCCAGGGGCGCCGCCTTTGTGCCGTTCCAGGTGGATCTATTTTGCTGCCGTCGCAGGCGTTGCCGCCGCCGTCGTGCCGCCGATGTTGCGCGCCAGGAAGGCCAGTAGCTTCGTATAGAACTCCGTGCGATTGGCGTCGACGTAGAAGCCGTGGCCTTCGTTCGGGTAGTAGAGCGTCTCGACGGGCACGCCGGCCTTGACCAGCGCGCGCTCCATCAGCTTGCTGTGCTCGATGGGTGCGATCTCGTCCTCGCCGCCGGCGGCGAGGAAGACCGGTACCTTGATCTTGTCGGCGATGCGGTTGGGCGACACCGATGCGAGATTTTCCCGCTTACCGACCCAGTCCATCGAAAAATTGCCAAGCCGCTTGCTGACGCGCGCGTCTTCCCCTTGCATCACGGGCAAGTCGTACACGCCGACATAGCCTGCAGCGCATTTGTAAAGCGTCGGCTCTTTGGCCACGCCCATGAGCGCGGCATATCCGCCATAACTTGCTCCAAAGATGCAGACGCGGTTTTCATCGGCGATGCCCTGGCTGACGGCCCAGCGCGTCGCGTCGGTGAGGTCGTCCTGCATCTTGCCTCCCCATTCGCGTGCGCCGGCCTGATAGAACGCGCGCCCGTGATTTCCCGAACCGCGGAAGTTGACCTGGAGCACGGCGTAGCCGGCTGCCGCCAACAATTGGCTGTCGTCTTCGAAGCCCCAGTCGTCGAACTTGTCGTAGGGTCCGCCATGCGGCATGACCACCAACGGCAGGTTCTTGCCAGCCGAGCCATCTGGAAGAGTGAGATATCCACGCAACGCCAGGCCATCGCGTGCGGCCAGGGAAATCGGTCGCATCTCGGCCATTTTTTCCGGATTGAACCAGTCACGCTTGCTGATTAAATGATCGGCCTTCTTCGTCACCGTGTCGAAGACGAAGAAATCGCCAGGGTTGCGATCGCTGAAGACCTGCACCAATACCAACTTGCCATCGGCCGTGGTCGATGTAATGAAAGGCGATTCGCCGGGAAACGCAGCTTCAAGGCTGCGGTACAGCCGCGCTTCCGGCGAAGACATGTCGAAGAACGCCGTCCGCGGCTTGCCGTCCATATACCAGGCGCCGATCGGAATGGAGGTGCCGGCCTTGTAGATGATCCGTCCCGGGTCGGTGTCGTCGTCGCGCAGTATTTCCTTGCGTGATCCGGTAGCGACGTCCATGGCCACGATCGCATCGGGCCCCTTGGGCTGCTCGACTTGCAGGTAAGCCGTCTTGTCGTCTGCCGAAAAACCGAGCGGTGTCTCGATTCGGTGATTTGCCGCTTCGTCGTTGAGGATCTTCCACTCGCTCCCCTCACGGTCACGATAGTAAAGCCGGTTGCTATTGCTCAGGTCGACGCCGAGCGCGAAGCGCACGATGCCCTGGTTGTCAGTGGCGAAATCGGCATTGCGCACCGGCGCGCGCGCTACTGGAATGCGTCTGCCGGTCCGAACGTCCATTCGTTCGGCACGCGTGAATGGGTCGGTACCCGCGGGCCAAATGGTGATGAGCACGTTGTTGTCGTCCGCGGGCAGGTCGTCGACCATGAATGCGGAAACGTATTCGATCTTCTTTGGCTGGATCTTCGTGCCCGTACTCGATTCGCCCGCGCGCCAGCCGACCAGGATGTCCGACTTGCCGCCATGGATGTCGGCGGCGTATAGCTCGCCGGTCAATTGCGGCTGATCGAGGGAGCCGAACTTCTCCGCCATACTGATCAGCACCCGTTCGGGGTTCACCCACCAGAAGTCGGCGACATGGGTGTTCTTGCCGGCGTTGAACGTCGAGACGACTTTGTTGTCCGAGCGCCGTAACAGCGCCAGCACGGTACTGTCTGCCAGCGGAATACTGGCCGCGTAGTATTCGCCCGTCGGCGAAATTCTGATCGTCTCGAAACGATCCTTCTTCACGAATGCACCGACATCCACCGCCGCCGCCACGCCTGCATTCGATGCAAGCACGGCCGCGACGCCCAAGACCACGAGCCGTAGCAAGAAAGACATGCGTTTGTTCCCCTGTTGAATCACGAGCCGACGGTCTGCTTCACGTCGCGGCGCGTCGGCGCATCCTGCGACGGTCTATCTCCACGAATCCCGGCCGCGACCCCTCGCGGCTAGCGGATCATTGTCGTGGACGCAATCTCAGTCAACACTTTTTCCAGTCCCTGCTGCCACGAAGGAAGCTCCGCGCAGCCGAAATCATCGACCAGGTGCGACGTATCCAAACATGAATACGCCGGCCGCGCGGCGCGAGTCGGAAAATCGGCGGTCCGGATCGGCACCACGGCGGGCCGTTTCGCCAGCAGATCCATGGCCCGTGCCCGCTCCACGATCGCCTCGGCGAATCCGTGCCAACTGGTGCTCCCGGTCGCCGTGAGGTGCCAGAGGCCTGTCTGGGAAGGCCGTTGCAGGAGGGTGGCCGTGACATCGGCGATCATCGGCGCCGACGTAGGCGATCCCACCTGATCGGCCACCACGCGCAATTCGTCGCGTTCGGCCGCCAGCCGCAGCATCGTGCGCAGGAAGTTCCTACCATGGGCCGCATAGACCCACGCCGTGCGGAAAATCATGTGGCGCGCGCCGCTGGCGCGGATCGCGTCCTCGCCGGCAAGCTTGCTGGCGCCGTAGACGCCGAGCGGCGCGGTCGGATCGTCCTCGCGATACGGTCGGGTGCCGCTGCCGTCGAACACGTAGTCGGTCGAGTAATGCACCAGCAGCGCGTCGCGCGCCGCGCAGGTCTCGGCGATCACGCGCGGGGCTTGCGCGTTGGCACGGAACGCGGCATCGGCCTCGTCTTCGGCGCGATCGACCGCGGTATAGGCCGCGGCGTTGACGACGATGTCCGGGGCGATCCGTTCGATCAAGGCCGGCAAGGCATCCGGGACATCGAAGTCCGCGATCTCACAGGCGCTACCGTCCTCGAACCTGCCGCTGCGCGTCGTGGCGACGACATCGCCCAGGGGCGCGAGGCTGCGGCGCAGTTCATGGCCGACCTGGCCATTGGCACCGAACAGCAGGATCTTCACGGAACGTAGGACGGAAGCCGGTCCGCCGGAATATCGGCCAGGAACGGCAACTTCGCGTCCTTGCCCGAGAGCGCGGGCTCGCTGACCGGCCAGTCGATGGCGAGAGCGGCGTCGTTCCAGCGGATGCCGGCGTCGGCCTGCGCGTCGTAAGTGGCCGTGCACAGATAGGTGAACACGGCGCGTTCGCTGAGCGTAGCGAAGCCGTGCGCGAAGCCTTCCGGGACCCACAGATGGCGCTTGTTCTCCGCGCTGAGCACGACGGCGGTCCAGCGCCCGAAGGTCGGCGAGCCGCGGCGGATGTCGACGGCGACATCCCAGACCTCGCCTTCGACCACCGAGACATACTTGCCTTGCGGATTGGGCCACTGGTAATGCAGTCCGCGCAGCACGCCACGCAGCGACGAGGACACGTTGCCCTGCACGAAGACCGGCTTCAGCCCGTGCGCGGCGAGCTTGTCGTTGTTGAACGATTCGAAGAAGAAGCCGCGATCGTCACCGAACACCTGCGGCTCGACCACGACGCAGCCCGGCAGGTCGGTCTCGATCACCTTCACTTGACGACCCCGCGTTCGACCAGCGACAGCAGGTACTGGCCGTAACCATTCTTGGCCAGGGGCGCGGCCAGCCGTTGCAGGTCGGCCGCGCCGATCCAGCCGTTCTGCCAGGCGATTTCCTCGGGACAGCACACGCGCAGGCCCTGCCGCGCCTCGACGGTCTCGATGAAGTTGGAGGCCTCCAGCAAGGACTGGTGCGTGCCGGTATCGAGCCAGGCGTAGCCGCGGCCGAGTTGCTCCAGGTGCAGGTCGCCTTCGTCGAGATAGCAGCGGTTGAGATCGGTGATCTCGAGTTCGCCGCGCGCCGAGGGTGTTAGCGACGCGGCCAGTTCGCTGGCGCGGCCGTCGTAGAAATACAGGCCGGTGACGGCATAGTTCGAGCGCGGCTTGAGGGGCTTTTCCTCGAGGCCGATCACGCGACGGTCGGCGTCGAATTCGGCGACGCCGTAGCGTTCCGGATCGCTGACCCAGTAGCCGAAGACCGTCGCGCCGTGTTGGCGTTCGTCGGCGCGCTTGAGGACTTCGGTCAGGCCATGGCCGTGGAAGATGTTGTCGCCCAGCACCAGGCAGCTCGGGTTGCCGTCTACGAACTCAGCCCCGATCAGGTAGGCCTGCGCGAGCCCGTCCGGGCTCGGCTGCGCCGCGTATTCGATGCGCATGCCCCACTGCGAGCCGTCGCCGAGCAGGGCCCGGAACAGCGCCTGCTCGTGCGGGGTGTTGATGATCAGCACCTCGCGGATGCCCGCCAGCATCAGCACGCTGAGCGGGTAATAGATCATCGGCTTGTCGTAGACCGGCAGCAGCTGCTTGCTGATCGACTGGGTGAGCGGATACAGCCGCGTGCCGGAGCCGCCGGCAAGGACGATGCCGCGTCGTTGTGTCATTTCAGATCCTTAACGCAAAAAAATAGCCGCGAATCAACGCGGAAGAGGTGCTGCCGAAAAGATCCGCGAACATCCGCGTCGATCCGCGTCGATTCGCGGCGAATGCAGTGCGTGTGATCAAGCCGCCGCGCCGATGCGTTCGAGCCGATAACTGCCGTCGAGCACGCGCCGCACCCAGGGCTGGTGCTCGAGGTACCAGTCCACGGTCTGTGCGATCCCCTGCTCGAACGTAGCGGCCGGCTTCCAGCCGAGTTCGCCCCGGAGCTTCGACGAGTCGATCGCATAGCGCCGGTCATGGCCGGGCCGATCCTTGACGAAGGTCATCAGCGATTCGCGCGCGCGACCGTCGGACAGCGGCTTGCGCGCGTCGAGCAGCGCGCAGATCGTCTGCACGACGACGATGTTCTCGCGCTCGGCGTCGCCGCCGACGTTGTAGGTCTCGCCCGCGCGGCCGCGCTCGAGCACGGCGTTGATCGCGGCACAATGATCGCTGACGTGCAGCCAGTCGCGCACATACCTGCCGTCGCCGTAGATCGGCAGCGGCTCGCCGGCCAGCGCCTTGGCGATCACCAGCGGGATGAGCTTTTCGGGGAACTGGAACGGGCCGTAGTTGTTCGAGCAGTTGGTGGTCAGCGCCGGCAACCCGTAGGTGTGGTGGAACGCGCGCACCAGGTGGTCGGAGGCGGCCTTGGACGCGGAGTACGGCGAATTCGGCGCGAACGGCGTGAGTTCCGTGAACTTGCCCGTCTCGCCCAGCGATCCGTAGACCTCGTCGGTCGAAACGTGCAGGAAGCGGAAAGCGTCGCGCTTGCCTTCGTCGAGCGCACGCCAGTAGTCGCGCGTGGCTTCGAGCAGGGCGAGCGTGCCGACGACGTTGGTCTGCACGAAGGCCGCAGGTCCGTCGATCGAACGATCGACATGGCTCTCGGCGGCGAAATTGACGACCGCATCCGGTGCGTGCTCGGCCAGCAGCCGCGCGACCAGGGCACGATCGCCGATGTCGCCGTGCACGAAGACGTGGGCGGCATTGCCTTCGAGCGATGCCAGCGTGTCGAGGTTGCCCGCGTAGGTCAACGCATCGAGGTTGATGACGCGGATGCCGCGCGCGACCGCATCGAGTACGAAATTTCCGCCGATGAAACCGGCACCGCCAGTCACTAGCCAAGTGGGCACGCAACGAACTCCAGACCAGATGATGAATCGCGATGATGCAAACGGAACGATGACTCAGAACGGACCCATGCCTTAAAAAGGAATGTCGTCGTCCGAGAAATCGTCCATCGGCGCCTGCTGCTGCTGTTGCGCGGGTGGTCGACGCTGCGCGGTTTCCTGGCGCTGCGGACGCGCGGCGCGTTCGCCGCCACCACCACCGCCACCGCCTTCACCGCGGCCACCGAGCATCTGCATCTCGTCGGCGATGATGTCGGTCGAATACTTCTCGACGCCGTCCTGGCCGGTGTACTTGTCGTAGCGGATCGAGCCCTCGACATAGCACTGGCTACCCTTGCGCAGGTATTCGCCGGCGATCTCGCCGAGCTTGCCGAAGAACGTGACGCGGTGCCATTCGGTGCGCTCCTGGGTATTGCCTTCCTTGTCCTTGCGCACGCTGGTGGTGGCCAGGCTGATCTTGGTGACGGCCATGCCGCCCTGGGTGTACTTGGTCTCGGGGTCGTTGCCGAGGTTGCCGACCAGAATCACCTTGTTGATGCCGCGGGCCATGAGTGTTCCTTAGGGGGTGCGCCGGGAGGACTTCGCCGGGAGTCGTGCGCCGAAAGCTGGCGCCAAGATGCAGATTATAGCGGCGCCGCCGACATCGGCGGTCGCCGCGGCCCGGCGTCGGGCAAAGCCCTGCAAGGCAAAGGCTGGCGCGCTTTTCGACGCCCGTATAATCGCCGCTCCCTCGATCCGGCCCCACCATGCCTCCGGCCCATCCGCTTGCCACGCTCGACCCCGGAACATGTCCGAGGCTGGCCCTGCCCGAGATCCAGGCCCTGGCCGCCGACGACATGGCGGCCGTCGATGCCCTGATCCGGCGCCGACTGGCCTCCGACGTCGTGCTGGTCAACCAGGTGGCCGAACACATCGTCGCCGCCGGCGGCAAGCGCCTGCGCCCGATGCTGCTGCTGCTGGCTGCGCGCGCGTTCGGACATGGCGGCGCCGATGCCCACCAGCTCGCAGCCGTGATCGAGTTCATCCACACCGCGACGCTGCTGCACGACGACGTGGTCGACGAATCCGACCTGCGCCGCGGCCGCAAGACCGCCAACGCGCTGTGGGGCAACGCACCGAGCGTGCTGGTCGGCGATTTCCTCTATTCGCGCAGTTTCCAGCTGATGGTCGAGCTCGACCGCATCGAGGTGATGCGCGTGCTCGCCGACACCACCAATGCCATCGCCGAAGGCGAGGTGCTGCAGCTGCTGCACGTGCGCAATCCGGACACCGACGAGGCAGCCTACCTGCGCGTAATCGAACGCAAGACCGCGGTGCTGTTCGCGGCGGCCACGCGTCTGGGCACGTTCCTCGCCGGCGCCGATGCCGACACCCAGCAACGCCTGCACGCCTACGGACTGAACCTCGGCTACGCCTTCCAGATCGCCGACGACGTGCTCGACTACAGCGCCGACGAGGCTGCGCTGGGCAAGCACCTCGGCGACGACCTGGCCGAGGGCAAGGCGACGCTGCCGCTGATCCATGCCATGGCGCATTCGGATCCCGCGACGCGCGCGAGGTTGCGGGACATCGTCGAGCGGGCAGACGCGGATGCGCTGCCGGAAGTGATCGCCTCCATTCGCGCGCAGGACAGCCTCGAATACAGCCGCGAACACGCGCGCCGATACGCACTGGCGGCGGTTGCGTCGCTCGACGGCCTGGCGGATAACGCGGCCATGCAAGCCTTGCGCGGCCTGGCGCATTACGCGGTCAGTCGCGACCACTGAGCGCTCGGCGTCATGCGGTTCAAAGCTGACCCAGCTGGCCAACGCCGCACGCTGCTTTCATGGACGCCCGACGGGGTTCGTTGTAAACATTCCGATCGCCTGATTTTAGAGGAGAGGCAGCATGGACCGATTCACGGGCGGTTGCCTGTGCGGGAACGTCAGAATTGTGGCGTCGGGACGTCCATACCGGGTCGGCCTTTGTCACTGTCTCGACTGCCGCAAGCATCATGGGGCCCTTTTTCACGCATCCGCGATATTCCCCCAGGATGCGGTGACGATCGATGGCGAAACACGCGACTACGCCGGGCGGTTCTTCTGTCCCCGCTGCGGCTCGACCGTTTTCGGACGCAGCGCAGACGAAATCGAAGTGAACGTGGGATCCCTGGATGCCCCTGACCAGCTGATGCCAACCTACGAACTCTGGACCGTCCGTCGCGAGTCCTGGTTGCCGCCGTTTCCGCTCACGAGACGATACGAGCGCGATCGTGACGCCACGGGTCGCTTCGAGGAATAGGTCGCACGCACGGTCCGAAGGCGCCGTGACGAGTGACCGAGATGTGCGCCTTGATCGACAGCTCGCCTGAATCAAGCCGAGCCGCGAAACGACCTCGTCCTGAAAGCATTATCGGCGTTCACCGTTTGTGGCACTGATCTGTCGGCGTCCATGGAATCTCGGAAGGCACATCCCAGTAGAGGTCGGTCACTACGCCCTCCTGGTTGACTTGAACTGCGAGATAACGAACCAACGGGTCCCACGCCGTGATCCAGCTCACGACGCGGCTTGCGTGCAACAACCCGTCGCGGGTCGGCGCTCCCAAGCGGCTTTCCAGGTCGGACAACGTGGTTTCACAAAGCACCACGGATTTCGCGGCCGCAGCACCATCCAACTGGCGGTTTTCGGGCGCTGCCTCTACAGAAGCACACCCGGAAGTCACGAGCGTAGAAGCCAGCAACGAGCGAAACGCGTTCATGTCTACAGCTCCTCGAATCGCTCGCTGTGAGCCCTAACCGCCGAAGCGCTCGTCGAAGAAGTCACCCATCATCCGGAACGCGCGCTTCGCGGCGCGCTCGTCGTACACGCAGTTTGGCGGCTCGTGGGACTCCGGCTGCGTGAAGCAGTGCACTGCGCCGCCGAAATCCACCAGCTGCCAGTCGGCCTTGGCCGCATCCATCTCTTTCTCGAAGTCGGCGA
>JACMKK010000263.1 GCA_014380115.1 Luteimonas sp.
ACTTGCACGTCGGTTGCGCGCAGACGATGTCCGCCTGGCAGACGCACGAGCCCCGGTTCGAATTCGATCGGCCAGCCGAACGCCGCCAACATGCGTTCGGTGTAGTCGCGGGTCGGCTGCGGCTCGCGCACGATCGTCGTGCCGCGGGCGAACAGGCCAGCGAGCAGCACCGCGGACTTGAGTTGCGCGCTGGCTATTTCAGCTTGGAAGTCGATGGCCTGCAATCGCTCGGCGGGCTCGATGCGCAGTGGCGGAAAGCCACCCGATTCGGAGTCGATGCGCGCGCCCATGCGCGACAAGGGCTCGATGACCCGGCTCATCGGCCGCTTCGTCAGAGAAGCGTCGCCGACCAGCACGCTGCCGAAACGCTGGCCTGCGAGCAGTCCGGCAAGCAGGCGCATCGCGGTGCCGGCATTGCCACAGTCCAGCGGTTGCCGTGGCGCTTGCAGGCCGTCGATGCCGACGCCACGCACGATGCGCGCGCCGCTTTCCGGCGCTTCGATGCGTACGCCGAGCTGGGCGAAGATCGCTGCCGTCGCACGCGTGTCTTCGCCTTCGAGGAATCCCTCGATGCGCGAATCGCCATCGGCGATCGCGGCCAGCATGATCGCGCGGTGCGAGACCGACTTGTCACCAGGCACCGCGACGCTGCCTTGCAAGGCGTCGCCACGCGAGGCGATCCAGTCCTTTCGGGTCCCGGCACTCATGACATCGCCCGGTCGAGCGCTTCGAGCAAGCGCGTGTTCTCGCCGCGCTCGCCCACGGTGATGCGCAGGCAGTCGGCCAATCCATAACCGGCCATCGGCCGCAGCACGATGCCGTCGGCGAGCAAGGCCGCTTCGACGGCCTGCGTGCGTGCGCCGAATTCCACCAGCAGGAAATTCGTCTGCGATGGATACACGAAGCATCCGCGCGCGGTGAAGGCCGTCGCCAGGCGTGCAAGCTCCTCTCGATTGCGCTGCAGCACCCAGCGCAGGTGCTCGTGGTCGCCGAGCGCGGCCTCCGCCGCAGCCAGCGCCAGGTGGTTGACATTGAAACTTTCACGCACGCGTTCCATCACGGCGATCAGGCCGGGATGCGCGATCGCGTAGCCGATGCGCATCCCGGCCAGCGCGTAGGCTTTGCTGAAGGTGCGGGTGACGACCAGGTTCGGATATCGCGGCAAGGTCTGCAGCGCCGATCCGAAATCCGTCGCATCGACCAGTTCGGCATAGGCCTCGTCGACGACCACGACGACGTCGCGCGGCACGTTCGCCATGAAGGCGGCGAATGCATCCGCCGCGAACCAGGTACCGGTGGGGTTGTTCGGATTGGCGAGATACAACAGGCGCGTAGTGGGTGTGATCGCGGCGAGCACCGCATCGAGATCGTGCCCGCGAGCCATCGCGTGCTCGCGCGGGAAAGCCGTCGCCAGCCGAAGATTCGCACCCGCCGCCTGTGCGGCGATGGCGTAAACCGCGAATCCGTACTGCGAAGCGACGACATCGAGGCCAGGCCCCGCAAACACCTGCGCGAACTGCATCAGCAATTCGTGCGAACCAGTGCCGAGCACGATGCCTGCGACATCGACGCCGTGATGCTTGGCGAGCGCACGCCTGAGATCACCGCCGAGCGGATCGGGATAGCGGTGCAGCGCGTGCAATCCGCCGAGCACCGCTTCGCGCGCGCGTGCGCTGGGGCCGTAGGGATTCTCGTTGGACCCAAGTTCGACGAGGTGCCTGATGGCGAATTCGCGACGCAGCGCGACCAGATCATGGCCGGGATCGTAGGCGCGCAACCGGCGGATGCCGGGCTGTGCCAGCGCCGAGAAGAACTCTTCTCCCGGAACGGGCCCCGCTGCGATCACGGCACCGCGACCGGGTACGAGCCCAGCACGCGTACGTCGCCGGCGAAGTCCTCCACTTCCGCCAAGGCATCGCGCAGCGGCGATTCGTCGGCGTGGCCGCCGACGTCGATGAAGAAAGCGTATTGCCATAGACCGCTGTGCGCGGGCCGCGACTCGATTCGGTTCATGCTGATGCCGCGCCGCGCCAAGGGCTCGAGGATCTTGTAGAGCGCGCCGGGCTGGTCGCGGATAAACACCATCAGCGAAGTGCGATCGTGGCCGGACGGCGGGAACGAGGCGCGGCCGATCACCAGGAAGCGGGTGGTGTTGTCGGCGCGGTCCTCGATCGGCCCGGCGATCACTTTCAGGCCGTAGACGTGCGCGGCGTTCTCGCCGGCGATTGCCGCGGTGTCATCGGCGTTGCGCGCACGGCGCGCGGCCTCGGCATTGCTCGAAACCGCCAGTTTCTCGGCCTTCGGCAGGTATTGCCGCAGCCAGCCCTTGCACTGCGCCAGCGACAGGCCGTGCGAGTAGACGCGTTCGATATCCTCGATGTGGCCGCTGCGCGACAACAGGTACTGATGCACGCGCAGCTCGACTTCACCGCAGATCTTCAACGGCGAAGTCAGGAACAGGTCGAGCGTCGACTGGATCGTGCCCTGCCCCGAGTTCTCCACCGGCACCACGCCGAAATCGGCATGGCCCGCGGCCACTTCGTCGAAGACCTCTTCCACGCTCGCCAGCGGCAGGCCCTTCGCGGAATGGCCGAAGTGCTTGTGCACGGCCTGCTGCGAGAACGTGCCTTCCGGCCCGAGATAGCCGACCTTGAGCGGCTCCTGCTGCGCCAGGCAGGCCGACATGATTTCGCGGAACAGCCGCACCAGGACCTCGTCCGACAGCGGACCATCGTTGCGGTCGACCACGCGCCGCAGCACTTGTGCCTCGCGTTCCGGCCGGTAGTACTCGACTGCCGCCGCAAGCTTGCCCTTGGCCTTTCCGACCTGTCGCGCCCACAGCGCGCGCTCGGCGATCAGCGTCTGGATCTCGCGATCGATGCCATCGATCTGCTCGCGCACGGCCAGCAGATCGGGTTGCGCGGCTTTTGCCGGCACTGCCTTGGCAGCGCCGCGTTTGGTCGCTGGCTTGCCAGTCTTCTTCGCTGGCGCCTTCGTGACTTTGCGCTTAGCCATGACGCTGCCGGAAGTCGGCCATGAAATCGACCAGCGCCTGCGCGCCTGCTACCGGCATCGCGTTGTAAAGCGAGGCGCGCATGCCGCCGAGCGCGCGATGACCCTTCAGCGAGATCAGTCCCGCAGCCTTCGATTCGGCGAGGAAGGCCTTGTCCAGCGCTTCGTCGCGCAGGAAGAACGGCACGTTCATGCGCGAACGCGCGGCCGGCTCGACTTCGTTGCGGTAGAAACCGCCGGAGCCGTCGATCGCCGCATACAGCAGCGACGACTTGGCGGCGCTGCGGCGCGCGAATTCCTCGACGCCGCCTTCGGCCAGCATCCACTTGAACACCAGCCCGGCGAGATACCAGTTCCAGGTCGGCGGCGTGTTGAGCATCGACTCGCCTTTGAGGTGCGAGGCGTAGTTGAAGATGTCGGCACGGGGCTGCCCGGCGCGTTCGAGCAGGTCGCGGCGCACGATAACGACGGAAACGCCGACCGGGCCGAGATTTTTCTGCGCGCCGCCGTAGATCAGCCCGAACTTCGACACGTCCAGC
>JACMKK010000264.1 GCA_014380115.1 Luteimonas sp.
GGCTCGCCGCCGGTCGCCACGCTGGCTGAAATGCCGGCATGGTGGCGCAGCTTCGGCGACGCGGAACTGGACGCGCTGGTCGATGAGGGGCTGGCCGCAAACCACGATCTGCGTATCGCCACCGCGCGCGTCGACGAGTTCGCCGCGCGCGTGGTATCTGCGCGCGCGCAAGGTCTTCCGCAAGTGGGCTACGGCGCCAGCGCCGGTCGCCAGCGTGCGGGCACCGTGGTCGGCGGAAACTACTCAGCGCTGTTGTCCGCGAGTTGGGAACTGGACCTGTGGGGGCGCATTCGCCGCGAGGACGAGGCCGCGCGCGCGAATCTGCTTGCGACAGAGCAGGCGCGACTCGGCGTCGCGCTGACGCTGGTGTCGGCCGTCGTCTCCGGCTATGTCACCTTGCTCGACCTGGACCGTCGCCTCGAGATCGCCGAAGGAACACTGCAAGGACGAAAGGCGAGTGTCGATGTCTTCCAGCTTCGCCTCGAAGGCGGCGTCGTCTCCGATTACGAGATGATGCAGGTCGTCGCGGAATACGAGAGCGCAGCGGGCGCGATTCCGGACCTGCGACAAGCCATCGCCCAGCAGGAACATGCCTTGTCGGTGCTGATCGGCCGCAATCCCGGCCCGATCGAGCGCGGGCGCACGTTGCAGACCCTGATCGTGCCGCCGGTACCGAGCGGACTGCCTTCGGAATTGCTCACCAGGCGTCCCGACATCCTGCAGTCCGAGCAGCAGCTGGTCGCGGCCAATGCCTTGGTGGGCGCGGCACGCGCGCTCTACTTTCCGTCGCTCGCGCTGACCGGCTACGGCGGCAGCGCCAGTAGCCAACTCGATGATCTGTTCAGCGGACCTGCACGCACCTGGTCGTTCGTCGGGCAGTTGCTCGGCCCGATCTTCGCCGGCGGCGCCATCGACTCGGCCAACCGCCAGGCGCAGGCGCGGCGCGAGCAGTCGCTGGAGGCGTATCGGCAGACCATCCAGAACGCATTCCGCGATGTCGACGATGCGCTGGCCGCGATCCAGACCCGGCGCGACCTCATCGCTTCGTTGCAGCGGCGCGTGACGGCGCTGGAGCGTGCCGTGGTGCTCGCGCGCGAGCGCTATGACAACGGTTATGCCGACTATCTCGATGTGCTCGACACCGAGCGCAGCCTGTTCTCGGCGCAACTGTCGTTGACTACCGCCTTCGGCGACGGCTATCGCGCGCTCGTCGATCTGTACACCGCCTTGGGTGGCGATTGGATCGGCGAGGTCGCGCCGTTGGCGCCCTCGCAGCCGGAGCCCGCTCAGGACGGCGGATCCGATCGCAGCCGGGTTCCAGCGACCAGCGCATCTCCCTTTTGATACGAGCGACGAGAACGCAGATGCCGACAGAAACGCAATCCGCTCCCGAGGCAGCCCAGTCCACGAACTCCGGGGCGAATGCAGCCACGCCGACGCCCGCGTCGGACGGGCAGCGGGTCCGCAAGCTCGTGCGGGTGACGCTTGGCGTGCTGCTCGCGCTCTTCGTCTACCACCTGTTTGCCGACCGCATCACGCCGTACACGTCGCAAGCCTCGATCGACACGTTCCTAGTGCAGATCGCGCCGGAAGTCAGTGGACCGGTAGTGGCGGTGGGCGCGCGCGACAACCATCAGGTCAAGAAAGGGCAGGTGCTGTTCCGGATCCATCCGGCGCAGTTCCAGATCGCGCTGCAATCGGCGGAGGCCAACCTGGCCGTGGCATTGCAGGGCGCCGATTCGTCGGCAGCCGACGTGCGCGTCGCCGATGCGCAGTTGCGGGGGCAGCGCGCGGACCTCGCGGCGAGCCAGGAGTTGGGCAAGATCACGCTGGATCTGTCGGCCAAGCGCGCGTTGTCGGAAACCTCGGCCATCCGCGCCCGCGCCGATATCGCCAAGACCCGCGCCGCACTGAGCCGCGCCGAGGCGGAGGCCGAACGCGCGCGCGTCCGTCTGGGCGAGGTCGGCAACGACAACGCGCAGGTACGCCAGGCCTTGGCCGCCGTGAAGCAGGCCCGGCTCGACTTGCGTCGTAGCACCGTGCAGGCGCCAGCCGACGGCGCCGTCACCAATCTGCGCCTGGCGCCGGGGCAGTTCGCCAACCGGGGTCAGCCGGTGCTGAGCTTCATCGCCAGTGGACCGCGCTGGGTGAGCGCAAAGATGCGTGAAAACCAGCTCGGCAATATCGCACCCGGCAACCGGGCCTTTGTCGCCTTCGACGACCATCCGGGCCGGGTCTTTCCCGCGCACGTGGAGAGCGTCGGTTGGGGCATCGCGCAAGGAGGCGAAGCGCCGACGGGACAGCTGCCTGAGATCACTGCGCCGAGCGGCTGGCTGCGCGAGCCGCAGCGTTTTCCGGTGCGTGTCGTGCTCGATCCGCCGGCCGACACCGCCGACAAACTGCCGCCCGGTCGCAGCGGTGCCCAGGCCAATGTTGTCGTCCTGACCCGTGAGCGCTCGCTGATGAATCCATTGGCGCGCTTGTGGATCCGGATGGTGGCGATCCTCAGTTATCTGCAGTGAGCACCCAGGCCGCCAGTGTGAATGCAGTCGATGAGGGCGCAGCCAGGTGGCACGCCACGCTGCGCTTCGCAGTCGCCGTGACGGCCGCATTCGTGCTGTGCGAAGTGATGCAGTGGGCGCCGACGTTTCTCGCGCCGGTGCTCACCGCGGTGCTGCTGGCCAACCTGCCGATGCGGCCGCCGCTGAAACTGGGCCTGGTGTTGATCGCGGCGATGACGGCGGCGGCGCTGTTCGCGTTCGCATTGTCGTCGCTATTGCGCGGCACGCCGACGATCTTGCTCGGCATGATCGCGCTGAGCTTGTTCCTGTCTTTCCTGGCCATGGTCAGCGGACGTCCGGGGCTGCCTTTCATGCTGTTGCTGATCTGCCTGTCGACGATCCCCGTGGTGGTGATGGTCGCGCCTGCGCAGGCGGGCGCCTTTCCCGTTGCGTTGATCCGCAGCATCGCCATTGCGCTGGGCATGATCTGGCTGGTCTATCTGCCGTGGCCGCGCACGACTGCGCCCACACCCAAACCCGCAGCGCCGCCGAGCGCGGCCACGCCATTGGCGCGGGCACTGATGTCCACCGCGGTGGTGCTGCCGGTGATGCTGGTCTATCTGCTGTTCGGCCTGGCCGATGTCTTGCCGGTGCTGGTGACGACCGTATTGCTGGTGATCAACTTCGATGTCCAGTCCGGCCGCAAGCAGGCGTTGGCCATGATCCTCGGCAATTTCGCCGGTGGCCTGTTCGGCCTGCTCCTGCACAGCGTGCTGCTGACCACCCCGAGCCTGCTGTTCCTGGCGCTGATGCTGTTCGCCGTGCTGTTGGGGTTCGGACAACGCATCGCGGCAGGTGGCCCGGTTGCCGGCGTGGCGCTGATCGCCTGCAATGCCATGTTGATCATCTTCAGTTCGGCCATCGCGTCGGGCCCGGGCTCGTTGGCCCTGTGGCTGATCCGCCTGTTCCAGTTCGCCCTCGCCGGCGCGTTCGCGGTCGGCATGATGCACCTGCTCTGGCATCGCGCAGTTCCTCAACCCGCCGCAAAGCCCATCACCCGCTGATCGAGATTGCCCGCCGCATCGCCACACCCATCGGAGATAACGTCATGAATACAGATTCCACAGCCATGCCCGATGACGCGCTCATGCCGGCGTCGGCAATCGCGCCGTCGAACAAGCAGCGTTTGTTTATGCGTTATTTCACCGCGATCCTGATCGACCTGGTGGTGCTCAACCTGTTCGTCGAGTACTCGGACAAGGTGAGGATCGACTCGTTCACCATCTCGCTGCTGGCGGCCGTGCTGTTGCAGGTACTGCTGAAACTGACGATCGCGGTGGAACACAAGGTAGCCGCGTTCTTCAACGCACGCTCTGGGGGTTTCAACCGCTTCCTGCGATTCTTCTTCGCCTGGCTGGTGCTGTTCGGGTCGAAGTTCGTGATCCTCGAGGCGCTCACGTTCGCGTTCGGCGACCAGGTCCGGTTCGACGGCAGATTCAACGGGATCGTGACGCTCATCGTGGTGATCGTCGCGATGCTGGTCGCCGAGGAAGCGATCGTCAGGCTCTATCGAAAGCTTGGTGATAGAACGGGTTGAGGCTGTGTCCCGCCGGGTGGGCGGGCGGCCTGGCTGGCTTCGCCCGAGCGCGCGTTCGCATTTGGGTGACGGAGTGGCGCATTGAGCAGATCCCGCATCGGGCACCCGGAGCGAGCGCAGCGATTGAACGCGCCGCTAGGGCTGGCTGGGATGCTGTTGGCGTTGTGGGGAGGGACGCCCGGACTCGTCTGGGCGCAGCAGCCCGGAAGCTCCGTGCCGACAAGGGACGAGGCACCGTCAGGGGGCGACACGGCTGACGCAGCACCGGAAACGAGTAGCACGCCTTCTTCGACCGAAACCGGGCAGAGCCCTCTCGACGAAAGCTTCGTGCGGCGCACCCATGCCGACTGGGTACGCGAGACCC
>JACMKK010000265.1 GCA_014380115.1 Luteimonas sp.
AAGCCGGTGGACGAGTTGTACACCGTGCTCGGCCGCGCCAAGCAAGGCAAGAGCGAGCGCTACCGGCAGGTCTTCCGCCATCTCGCCGCGCATCCGGACGAGCGCCTGGTGCGCACCGACGGTGTGCGCGGGATGGTGATGGCGGTCTTCACGCCGCGCGACCACGCGGTGGTGTTCAAGGTGATCCGCGACCGCTTCGCCGAGCCCAAAACTAGCGCGCGCGGCGATGTCGAGGACAAGTACAAGCTGGTGGCGCGGCGCGACCGCGTCGGGCGGCTGGTCGATGCGCAGGAGTTCAACCGCCTGCGCTTCCCGCGCGCGCTGTTCGACGACGACATGCTCGAGGAATTGCTGCGTGACTGCGCCGAGACCGTGCTGCTCGACGGCGAGGAAGTGCTGGTACGGCATTGCTACGTCGAGCGCCGGCTGCGGCCGCTCGACGTGTACGTCCGCGAGGCGGCGCCGGACGATGCCTTGCACGCCGTGCTCGACTACGGCCTCGCCATCAAGGACATGGCGCACAGCGGCATTTTTCCGGGCGACCTGCTGCTGAAGAACTTCGGCGTTTCGCGTACCCGACGCGCGTTGTTCTACGACTACGACGAGTTGTGCCTGGTGGAGGACTGCCGCTTCCGCAAAGTGCCGCAGGTGCGCGAGGAAGACGAGACGCGCCCGCTCGACGAATGGTTGTATGCCGCACGCGACGACGTGTTTCCGGAATTGTTCCCGCCGTTTCTCGGCCTGCCTGCGCCGTTACGCGAGGCGCTGCAGCGCGAGCATGGCGAGATCTTCGATGCGGCGTGGTGGAGCGGCGTGCAGGCGCGACTGCGCGCCGGTGAATACCTGGACGTGGCACCGTATCCGGATTCGGTGCGGATCGAGGATCGGCGCGGACCTGCTTCCTTGCGCGACTATCGCGCGATCGATGCGCGGAGTCCGGCGTCCTAGGGCGTACTGCGTCGACTTCGTCGTGCCGGATCGCAGCTTCGCGTACAACGATTTCGAGTGCGTGGATGCGTTCTTTTTTAGAAGATCGCCGCCTCGTAGCTGGCAAGCTGGAAGAACCCGCGCACCACCTCGACCGCGCGATCCTCGTCGAAATCGGCGCAGGTGTAGAGCACCGTCGACAGGAAGCGCGGGTTGATCCAGGCGGCGATATAGATGCCCGAATCGATCAGCGGCACGAAGCCGTCGTAGCCTTCGTTCGCGGCTTTGCCCTCGCCGCTGGTGCGATGGATGATCGGCTCGCCATAGGTGCGCAGGCCCAGCTCGCGCGTGATGCGTTCGAAGTACGCCGACAACGCATCGTGCGTGACGACGCTGCGGAAGTAGCCTTCCACCAGCAATCGTTTGCGGTAGATCTCCGGCGCGATGGTCGTCAACGCGAGTCGGTTCATCGGCGAAGGCGCCGGGCTGGCATCGATGTCCATCAGCGGAACGGCGACAAGGCGATGGAGTCGACGGCATAGATCGCGCCGCGTTTGAACGAAGCTTGGCGTTCGCATCCAGGCCGACCGTCGCAAGCCAACAGGCGCGGCGGCGCGGCCGGTTTGTTGGCGGCAGGCGAGGCTGGTTCCGGCTGGTGGATCCGGCTGCGTCGAAACAGCGATCCGGTGTGGATGCCCATGGCGTGCTCCGGTTCCCAGTTGCTCAAAGATGGTCGTGTGTCCTGTGCGCTGCGCGTAGCCCGGATGAAACACGCACTCCGGGTCGGGGGAGGAATAGAGCCCCGTCGCGTTGTGCTCCACCCAGGCTACGGCGAGGCATCGATCTCGTAATGCTCGACGGTAGGCTCGAACTCGAGCAGGAAGTCCCTGTCCTCCGGGTAGTACTTGGCGCGCTCGACCTGGTCGCCCGCGAACGCCTTGATCGCCTCGAGCGATTGCCAGTGGGTCAGCGTCAGGACATGGGTGACGTCGCCCTCGGCGCGCCGCAACAGGTACACCGCCAGGTTGCCTGGCGTGGCGGTGTAGTCCGGGATCGCACGCTCACGCAGGAAAGCGAGGTAAGCGTCCGCCTTGGCGGTGGGCACGGTGCCATGCCAGATGCGGGCGATCCGCTGGCTCATCCGTTGCAGGCCTGCGGCTGGCGCTCGTTGCTGCACCGCGGGTCCCCGCGCCGATCGAGTTTCGCCGTCGCAGGCTCGGGCGAGGCATTCGCCGCGACCGGCAGCTCGAACGGTTCGTCGAGGTCGAGGTTGTAGCCGGCGTGCATCGGTCGGCCGCCCAGCAGGAACAGCTGGTCGAGCAGGCTGGGGCCTTTCGCCGGCTTCACGGCAGCGTGCCCGATCACGGCAGCGTGCCCGATAGCGGATGCGGCGCGCTTGGCAGAGATCTCGCGGGTTCTCGCAGCGGAATCAGCAGTCGAGCGCGCGCGCCGACCCTGGCGTGCGAGCCAGCTCGCGGACGCGGCGCGGTTGCCGAGCGTAGGGCCGAAGTCGGCAGCAGCGGTGTGGGCGCCGTACTCGGCACGTGTTTCTTCCAGGTCCTCGGGACGGGTGAAATGACCGTCCAGGAACATCAGGCCTTTGAACATGTTCATGGGGTGCCTCCGGGCATCGCGGCAGATGCGGAATGCGTCTGTCTGTTGAACAGAGCAGAAGATAGGCTCATGCTTCGGCAGGTAAAAGCGACGCTTTTGCAAGCCAGACTTGAGCTGAATTCAACACTGAGGCCACCATGAGCCGACCACCGCTGCAGGCCCTGCAAGGGTTCGTCGCCGCCGCCCGCGCCGGCAACCTGTCGCGCGCGGCCGAGTCGATGCACCTCACCGTCAGCGCACTGAGCCACCAGATCAAGGCGCTGGAGGAGCGCATGAACTGCCGCCTGTTCGTGCGCGGTTCGCGCGGCGTGAGCCTGACCCCGGACGGCGAGCGCCTGCTCGAACGCGTGGCGCCGCATTTCGATGCGATCGCGCAGGCGCTGCAGCCGTTCGCCGCACGCCGCGACGACGTGTTGACGATCAGCGTGACGCCATCGATGGCCTCGGCCTGGCTGGTGCCGCGGCTGGGCCACTTCCTGGCCACGCAACCGCAGATCGAGATCAACCTGCAATCGGACACCGCGGTGGTCGATTTCGCGCGCGACCACGGTGTCGATGCCGCGCTGCGCATCGGCGTCGGTGGTTGGCCGGGTGTAACCGCCGAGCACCTGTTCGACGAATGGCTGGTGCCGATGGCGAGTCCGGCGCTGGTCGCGCGCATGGGCAAGCCGGCGCTGCCCGACCTGGCGCAGTGGCCGTTGATCGGTGATCCCGACGGGCAGTGGAACCGCTGGTTCGCCTTGCACGGCGGCTCGCCGCCCGCGCGCTATGTCGCCAACCTGGACGACTCCGAATCGATGCATCGCGCCGCGCTCGAAGGCGTCGGCGTGGCGCTCGGGCGGCTGACACGCGCGCGCCTGTGGCTGGACTCCGGCCAGCTCGTGCCGCTCACCAACACGCAGCTGAAAACCGACTACGCGCATTACCTGGTGTACCCGTCGCGCTCGGCGACGCATCGTGGCCTGCTCGCGTTCCGCACGTGGCTGCTGGCGCAGGCCGCGGAGCACCTGCAACACATCGAACAGACCAGCGCAGTCGACGCGTCGCGAACCTGATCCGCGGCGCACGCGGATGTGGCACCCTGCGCACCTCGTCCCCCATGGAGTCCGCCATGTTCCGCACAGCCCTGCTCGCCTCAGCCGTGGTCGTCACACTCGCGGCCTGCGCGTCGTCCATGTCGGCATCCGACAACAACGCCGCGACGGATGCGGAGGCAGCGGCGGAGACCAGCGCTGCGCCGACGACCGCGTCGCTCGCCGATGTCATCGCCGGCAGCTGGCGCGATCCGAAGAACAGCGCCCGCGACGCCCATCGCCATCCGCAGGAAACGCTGTCGTTCTTCGGCGTCGCGCCGACTCAGACCGTCGTCGAGATCACGCCCGGCGGCGGTTGGTATGCGGAGATCCTGGCGCCGTACCTGCGCGAGTCCGGCCGCTACGTCGCCGCGGTGGTCGACCCGGCCGCGGTACCGGAAGGCAAGAGTCGCGACTACCAGCAGAAGAACAAGACGCAACTGGAAACGAAATTCGCCGCCGCGCCGGCGCAGTTCGACCGCGCCGGCGTCGTCGCTTACGATCCGGCCGCGCCGAGCTTCGGCGCACCCGCTTCGGCCGACGTCGTGCTGACTTTTCGCAACGTGCACAACTGGCGCTCGGCCAAGCAGGCCGAGGGCATGTTCAAGGGCTTCTACGCGGTGCTGAAGCCCGGCGGTGCGCTCGGTGTGGTCGAGCATCGCGCCAAGGCCGACGTGCCGGCCGACGACAAATCCGGCTACGTCGGCGAAGCCCAGGTCATCGCGATGGCGCAGGCGGCCGGCTTCGAGCTCGACGCCAAGAGCGAGGTCAACGCCAATCCGAAGGACACGAAGGATCATCCGAACGGGGTGTGGACGCTGCCGCCGGTCAACGACCACGATGCCGAGGACGATGCGAAGTACGCCGCGATCGGCGAGAGCGACCGGATGACGTTGCGGTTCGTGAAACCTGCGCAGTAGCCGGAACGACATCGGCTCGGCCTGACGCCCTTGCTGGTCCTGACGAGGCAAGAGCCGCGAGGTCCTCGCTTCGGTTTACGGCTCCCCGTTTCCGCACATGCTCATCGCCTTCAATAAGCCCTACGGCGTGCTGTGCCAGTTCACCGATCGCAGCGCTTCGGCCCGGCCTACCTTGGCCGGGTTCGACTTGCCGCAGGATGTCTACGCCGCCGGCCGTCTGGACCATGACAGCGAAGGCCTGCTGCTGCTGACCGACGACGGCTCGCTGGCGCATCGCATCACCGATCCGGAGCACAAGCTGCCCAAGACCTACCTGGTGCAGGTCGAGGGCACGCCGCGGGAGGAGCAACTCGTCGCCTTGCGCGAAGGCGTCGTCCTCAACGACGGCCCCACGCGCCCGGCGCAGGCGCGCGCGCTCGCTGCACCCGCATGGCTGTGGCCGCGTGACCCGCCGGTGCGCTTCCGCAAAAGCGTGCCGGACGGGTGGATCGAACTGGTGATCCGCGAAGGCAGCAACCGGCAGGTGCGGCGCATGACGGCGGCGGTGGG
>JACMKK010000026.1 GCA_014380115.1 Luteimonas sp.
CGCGTCCTGGTCGATTGGCGCGACGAGAGCGTCGATACCGAAGCGTGGCTCGATTTTGCGAAAGACGGGGAAGGGCCGCCCAGGCTTAAGATGGCCAAGGTCGATCCCGAAGCGGATTTCAGTTCTGATTTTGAAGATCTGGCCTTTACACGGGTCGCGGCTTGTCCTGGATAACCAGCGCCAAAGTCGCTGGGTCCCCGCCTTCGCGGGAACGACGATGGTTTGTTGGCGGGAGTTCTGATGTTTCGTGTCTTCGCATTCGTGTTCGCGCTCGGCCTGTCGCTTGCGGGTTGCGGCAGCACGCCGGAAGCCATGCCCTCGACATCCTCCGCGCGCACGGCAGAGGACGCCGGCATGGTCAGCCTCCAGTCGCTGGTACCCGACATCCGTCTCGACATGCGCTATGCCGGCAGCGACAACTTCGTCGGCCGACCCATTACCGGTTACGACGCGCCGCGGTGCTATCTGCTGCGTCCGGCCGCGGAAGCCCTGCAGCGCGTCGAACAGGCGTTGCGCCCACACGGGCTGCGCCTGCAGGTCTTCGACTGCTATCGGCCGGTGCGTGCCGTGCAGGATTTCATGGCGTGGGCCGCGGACCTCGACGACCAGCGCACCAAGGCGGAGTTCTATCCTGGCTTGCCGAAGACGGCGCTGGTACCCGGTTACATCGCCGAGCGCTCGGGCCATAGCCGCGGCGCGACGATCGACCTGACCTTGCTGCGTTGCGATGCGCAGGGCGAGGGCTGCGCGCCGCTCGACATGGGCACGCGCTTCGACTTCTTCGACCCACTGGCGCACACCGACGCGCCCAAGGCGACGCCGCAGCAGCGCGAGAACCGGCACCTGTTGCGCGAGGCGATGGCGCAGGAAGGATTCCGCAACTATCCGCAGGAGTGGTGGCACTACACGCTGCAGCCCGAGCCGGCGCCGACCACAGCGTACGACTTCCCGGTGCGCTAGCGGTTTGCCCCCTTTTGAAAAAGGGGGCAGCGATGCGCGCAGCGCATTGCGGGGGATTTGCTCTTGATCTTGCTCTTGCTCTTGATCCTGATCTTGCTCTGCTGAGCGAAGCGCGAAACAGCAAAGTCAAGGGCAAATCCCCGTCGCCTGCTGCGCAGGCGCCTGCCCCTTTTTCAAAGGGGCTGACAGCAGGGATGACGGTAAGTTTTGCGGCGGTCGCGCCGCCACATTGCGGCACTGCAGCAAAGCGATCCGATCCTATCTGACTACACTGCGCGCGTCCCGCCTCACCGGATCGCCCGATCGCAATGCGCAGGAAAACCAAGGCGACCTCGATCGACATCGCCCACCTGGCCGGCGTGTCGCAGGCCACCGTATCGCGCGTGCTGCGGGGCAGCCCGCTGGTCAACGCCGAGACGCGCAAGCGGGTCGAGACCCTGGCGCGGGAGCTCAACTACAAGGTCGACCGGCACGCCTCCAGCCTGCGCACGCAGCGATCGGGCACGCTGGCGCTATTGCTGTTCGAGGACCCGACGCCGGACGAGTCGCACATCAATCCGTTCTTCCTGTCGATGCTCGGCTCGATCACGCGTGCCTGCGCGCGGCAGGGACAGGACCTGCTGGTGTCGTTCCAGCAGCTCTCCGACGACTGGCATGCCGATTACGAAGACAGCATGAAAGCCGACGGCCTGATCCTGCTCGGCTATGGCGACTACACGACCTACCAGGCCAAGCTCGAGAAGCTGGTCGAGCAGGGCACGCACTTCGTGCGCTGGGGCGCCGTGCGCGAGGGGCAGCCAGGCGTATCGATCGGTTGCGACAACCATCACGGCGGTCGCCTCGTGGGCGAGCACCTGCTCGCGCTCGGGCGGCGGCGCGTCGCCTTTCTTGGCGATGCCTCGAACTGCTACCCGGAATTCTTCGATCGCTATCGTGGCTGCGATGTCGCGCTGCGCGCGGCGGGCGCGGCCATGGATCCGCAACTGCAAGTCGATGCCGAGAGCGCCGAGGAGGCCGGCCATGAGGCCGCGCGCCAGCTGCTGGCACGCTCGATTCCGTTCGATGCGGTGTTCGCCGCCAGCGACCTCATCGCCATCGGCGCGATGCGTGCGCTCGCCGAAAGCGGACTGCGCGTGCCCGAGGATGTCGCGGTGGTCGGGTTCGACGACATCCCGATGGCGCGCTTCGCCAGCCCGGCGCTGAGTACGGTGTTCCAGGACACCAAGCTGGCCGGCGAGTTGCTGGTGGAGACGCTGATGAAGCGCGTGCGCGACGAACCTGCCGAAAGCATCACGTTGCCGGCGACGCTGGTGGTGCGGCGTTCCAGCGACGGGTGTGGGGATTAGATGATTTGGGGCATCGCTGGACATCGTCGTCCCAGCTTTCGCTGGGATGACGAGCGGAAAGTACCGCGCGCCGCGCGGCCTAGAGAGTCCTAGCGAGAAGCCGCAGCAGGCTCCATCGCCACGTCCCGTACCCGCAACACGCACAATCCCGCCACGATCAGGCTGATGCCGCCGATCATCAGCGCTTGTACCGGCTCGCCGCCGAGTAAGTGCTTGAGCATGAAGCCGAGTAGGCTCGCCGCTGCCAGTTGCGGGATGACGATGAAGAAATTGAAGATGCCCATGAACACGCCCATCTTCTCCGCCGGCAAGCTGTCGGACAGCAGGGCATAGGGCAGCGACAGGATCGAAGCCCAGGCGAAGCCGACGCCG